>JAAYXC010000160.1 GCA_012516115.1 Bacillota bacterium
GTCCAGAGAGGCCGAGGGACGGGCCCGATGACGCCTCGGCAACCTGGCGGGTCTTCCGCCAAGGTGCCAATTCCTGCCGAGCCTATGGACTCCGAGAGATAAGGGGGGAGGCTACATTTTCTGCCACCCCCTTGCCCGCAAGGGGGTGTTTATTTTGGCGAAGAGAAACCTTTATCGGCTCTTGGCCCGACTTATTCCGGAAGGGGGTTCCCTTCTCGACCTGGCCTGCGGCGACGGGACCTTCCTCCGCGAGGCCGTGCAGGCCGGCGCCGGCCGCGTGGTGGGGGTAGAGCTTGCGGAAGAAAAGGTCCTGCGCTGTGTGGCGGCCGGGCTCCCCGTCTACCAGGGCGACATCACCGAGGGCCTGGCCGACTATCCGGACGGGGTTTTCGACTGCGTCTCCCTCATCCGGACCGTAGAGCTCCTCGCGCGCCCGGAGCCGGTTCTCCGGGAGATGCTGCGGGTCGGGCGGACGGTGCTGATCACCTTCGTCAACCTCGGCCACTGGCGGAACCGGCTTCGGTTTCTCTTCGGCGGCCGCGTACCCGGCACCATCCCGGATGGACTCGACGGGTTCCCGACCGGACTGAGCTACTCTTCCTTCCGCCGTTATTGCCGGAAGGAAGGAATTGCCATCTTGCGCCTGATTCCATTCCCCCCGCATCCTTTGGCCGGGATCCTGCCGGGGCTCTTCGCCCGCGAGCTGGTGGTACTCCTGGCGAAGGACGGCGTGCCGGAGAGAGAGGGAAAGGAGGTGGACGGACGGGTAAAAAGGAAGGGCGAACCCCGCCCGAGTCCAGAAGAGAAGAGGAGGTTTTAGCATGAACCGGTATCATCTCGAGACCCTGGCCGTCCATGCCGGGCAGGTACCCGACCCGGCCACCGGGGCCCGCGCGGTACCCATCTACCAGACTACTTCTTACGTCTTCAAGAGCGCGGAGCAGGCGGCCGACCTCTTCGCCCTGAAGGAGTTCGGCTATATCTATACCCGGCTTACCAACCCCACCACCGAGGTGCTCGAACGGCGGGTGGCGGCCCTGGAGGGCGGGGTAGGAGCCCTGGCCGTGGCCTCGGGTCAGGCCGCCATTACCCTGGCCATCCTCAACCTGGCCGGGGCCGGCGACGAGATCGTCTCGGCCGATAACCTCTACGGGGGAACATATAATCTTTTCCATTACACCCTGGCCAGGCTGGGGATTACCGTCCGGTTCGTGGACGCAAGCGACCCGGAGAACTTCGCCCGGGCCATCACGCCCCGGACCAAGGCGATCTATGCGGAGTCCATCGGCAACCCTAAGCTCGACGTCCTCGACTTCGCCGCCGTGGCCGAACTGGCCCATGCCCACGGCCTGCCCCTGATCGTGGACAATACGGTCACCCCGTATCTGGTGCGGCCCATCGAACACGGCGCGGATATCGTGGTCTATTCGGCCACCAAGTTCCTGGGGGGACACGGGACCTCCCTCGGCGGGATCATCGTCGACGCCGGCCGCTTCGACTGGAAGGCCGGTAAACACCCGCTCATCTCCGCGCCCGACCCTAGCTACCACGGGTTGGACTTCGTCGAGGCGTTTCGGCCGTACGGGAACATCGCCTACATCGTCAAGGCCCGCGTGGGGCTGCTCCGCGACCTGGGTCCGGCCCTCTCGCCTTTTAATGCCTTCCTCCTCCTACAGGGGATCGAGACCCTTCATCTCCGCATGCCGCGCCATGCCGAGAACGCCCTGAAGGTCGCGGAATACCTGGCCGGTCACCCCAAGGTGAGCTGGGTCAACTACCCCGGGCTCCCCACGAGTCCCCATTACGCGAAGGCCCGGAAGTACTTCCCCCTGGGCGCCGGGGCCATCGGGGGCTTCGGGGTCAAAGGGGGGAAAGAAGCGGGGGTGAGGTGCATCGAACGCCTGAGACTCATTTCGCATCTGGCCAACGTCGGCGATGCCAAGACCCTGGTCATCCACCCGGCCTCCACCACCCATCAGCAGCTCTCCGAGGAAGAACAACTGGCCACGGGCGTGACCCCGGACTTCATCCGCCTCTCGGTCGGGATCGAACACGTGGAGGACATCATCGCCGACCTCGACCAGGCGCTGGCAGAGGTGTGAGGTCGATGCCTTCTTCCATCGGTCCGGTGAAGACCCAATACCTCACCCTCCCGGAGCCGCTGCGGCTTAAAAGCGGGGAGACGCTCCCGGAGGTCACCGTGGCCTACGAGACCTACGGTCGCCTCGACCCGGCCGGGGGGAACGCGGTCCTCGTCTGCCACGCCCTCTCGGGCGATGCCCACGCCGCCGGCTATCACGAGGGCGCGGTCAAGCCGGGCTGGTGGGAGGCGATGATCGGGCCGGGGAAGGGGATCGATACCGACCGCTATTTCGTGATCTGCAGCAACGTCCTGGGCGGCTGCCGCGGGACGATCGGCCCTTCATCCATAAATCCGGCCACCGGCCGGCCTTACGGGACGGACTTTCCCCTCGTCTCCATCGCCGACATGGTGGAGGTCCAGCGCCGCCTCCTGGAGGCGTTGGGGATCCGTCAGCTCCATGCCGTCATCGGTGGTTCCATGGGCGGGATGCAGGCCCTCCAATGGGCGGTCGCCTATCCGGAACGGGTGCGCAACGTGGTGGCCATCGCCACCGCCTACCGTCACGGGCCGCAACAGATCGCCTTCCACGAGGCGGGTCGGCGGGCCATCATCGGCGATCCGGACTGGCAGGGGGGGCATTATTACGATGGTCCCGGCCCGGTCCGGGGTCTCGCCGTGGCCAGGATGATCGGGCACATCACCTATCTCTCCGAACAAGGCATGCGGGAGAAGTTCGGGCGGGAGATCCGTGGCCGACCCACCGAAAAGTTCGGTCCGGCCTTCGCGGTGGAGACCTACCTCGCCCACCAGGGGGAATCCTTCGTCCGGCGGTTCGACGCCAACAGTTATCTCTACATCACCAAGGCCATCGATACGTTTGACCTGACCGAAGAGACGGGTTCCTTAGAGGCGGCCTTGGCGGCCTTCAAGGGCCGGATGTTGCTTGTGGCCTTCTCCTCCGACTGGCTCTACCCGCCGGCCGGGATGAAGGAGATCGCCCGGGCGGTCCGGCGGAACGGCGGCGAGGTCACCTATTGCGAACTCGATTCGTCGTACGGGCACGACGCGTTTTTACTGAAGGACGACCGCCTGGCGGCGGTGGTGGCGGGATTTCTGGGCCAAAAGAACACCGAAGGGGCCGATTATCCGGCTTCATAGAGGGGCAACGCCTCTGACATGGCGCGGTAATTCATCTTCGGCTTTCGACCCCGGTCTTCCCACGGCCAGTTCGGTCCGGTCCAGGCGGAGGACCACCGCCGGTCTGTTCCGGACGATCATCACCTCGGTGTCCGGTAACAGCCCCATGGCCGTAAGCTTTCTTACCAGGCGTTCATCGGTGACGGCGATCCCGGTAATGACCGCCCGGCCGCTTAGGCCCAGATGCTTGCAGGCCCGGTCCAGCAAGTAGGCCAGCCGCGGCAGGTAGCCACTGTCCTCGAGGAGGGCGAAGGCGAGGAAGAACGTGCCCACGATCGGAAGGATTATCGCCACGGCATAAATGCGGGGCCAGACTTCGATGGAAATCGTGAAGGAAAAGTACGGCAAGAGGAGAAGGAGGGGTTCTTGCCGAACTCAAGGGGAAAGATTTCCCTTGGAAGGTGAACGTAGATGTTCGGTAAATGGCGCCTCTTTTTCTTGTTTCTCCTGATGGCCGCGGCCATCGCGGCTTTGGCCAAGGGCCAGGAACCGCCGTCCGCGCAACGGCTGCCCGCGCCCGTCACCTTCTTTCTGCAATCGCCGAAGATGCCACCGGAAGGAAAAGAAGGTCCGGTGGCCTGTACGATCCATTTCCACCGTGGCCGCCTGAGCCTCGGTCTCAAGACCGGCGACCGCCTCCTCACCGCGGCCGGGGCCTACGATTGGGACGTGGATCAGCCCAGCCTGGAGGGGGACGGAAAAGCGGCGGTCTTTCGCTCCGGCCGGACCGATCTCGCCCCGCCTCCGGTTTGGCGGACCATCCTCAGTACCTTACCCCGTTATGAACTCTGGTTCGGACTCTTCGACCGCGAGCACGAACTCCGCTTCGTCCAGGATACCGGACAATCCGAACTCAACTTGGCCGGGGTACGCTTGGCCGGAATGGAAATCGACGTAAAAAGCGGCCGGCTGGAAGCCCGTTTCGGTGAGAACGCCTCTGTTTGCCGGAATTTCGTTTTCTCCCAGGCCTCCGGGACGAGCACCCTGGAGGGTCTGGGTGGGCTCGCCGCCGCAAACTATGTTTTCAACGTCGATTCCGGCACTTTACAGGCGGCATTCGGTATCCTGCGGGAAGGGGCGGCCTTGGACCTCGCGTTGCGGGTGAGTTCCGGCACGGTCACCTTAAGGCTCCCGCCCGGTTTTGCCCTCTCCGCCCGTGTCTCGATCCGTGCCGGCCTGGTCTACCTCTTGGGGCAGAAATGTGCACCGGGCGATTATGAGATATCCGTGGGAACCGGTGAACGTCGTGCCTCCCTCCGGCTGGAAGTGAACTCCGGCCTGGTACGGTTGTTATAAACAAGCGCTGTAAACCGATAAAAGACGTCGGAGGGTCGCGGATGCTCCTCGGAGCAATGAATCATCCTTTGGTCGATCTGGAAGAGGAGATCGAATGGATCGCCGATCATGGCTTCGATTTCATCGATCTCACCCTGGAGCCCGAACGGGCCACGCCGGACTCATTGGACGCGACCGCCGTGAAACGAAGGTTACGGGAGACCGGTCTGACCGCAGTGGGCCATACCGCCTATTATCTTCCCTTCACCTCCCCCATCCCGGAGCTCCGGGAGGCGGCCCTGAACTATCTCCGCCGCTGCTTCGATTTTTTCGCCGCCGTGGGCGTAAAGGCGGTGAACGTCCACCCTTATACCAGGATCCCCCTCTACGGTCGCGACTGGATCGAACAGCGTCACCTGGAACTCCTGGCCCGGCTTTTGACCATGGCGCGGGAACGCGGTCTCACCCTGATGTTCGAAAACACTTCGCCTTACTTCAACACCCCCACCGACCTCAAACCGCTCTTTCGTGCCTTACCAGAGCTCGGCTTTCATCTGGATGTGGGCCACGCCAACCTCGGCACCCCGGCCAATCTCACCGGTCGGCTCCTGGCCGAGTTCGGCGACCGGCTCCTTCACGTCCATCTCAACGACAACCTGGGCGGGGAAGAGGACCTTCATTTGCCCATCGGCGCCGGCCGGATCAACTGGCCCTGGGTGGCGAAGATGCTCCGACGTTATGGCTACGACGGCACGATGACGCTCGAGGTCTTTTCCCCGGACCGCGACTATCTCTTGCTTTCGCGGGAGAAATGGCGGAAGATCTGGGAAGAAGCCCGTTATTAGGTAGTTAAATACGGATTTCGATGAGGCCCGTAGGCGATTAAATCTCATTCCCCTGCGCCCTCTTCGGGTCGGAGAGGAGCGGCCGAAGGCCGGGGGTGAGGTTAGTACCCGACAAGTGTCTCGGAGGTTTCCCACGTGAAAAAGCCGAAATATCTTCGAAATCCGGCTTTAAATATAAGACAAAAAGGGTGATCGCGGTTGCTCTTCGGGATCATCGGTGGCTCCGGGCTTTACGACCCGGAGATCTTGGAGGAAGTCAAAACAGAAAACGTGGCCACGCCCTTCGGGGAAGTCGATGTCTACCGCGGCCGTGGCGGCGGCCGGGAGGTCGTCTTCCTGCCCCGCCACGGCCCGGGCCACACCGTCCCGCCCCATCTCGTCAACTACCGGGCCAACATCTGGGCCCTGTGGAAGCTCGGCGTGTCCAGGGTCATTGCCACCGCCGCGGTGGGGAGCCTCCGGCGGCGCCTCCGGCCGGGCGAGGCGGTGATCGTCGACCAGTTCCTCGACTTCACCAAGTCTCGTCCTTCCACCTTTTTCACCGGCGGTGCCTACGGTGTGGTCCACGTGGACTATACCGAGCCCTATTGTGCGGAGGTGAGGCGGGCATTGCTCGCGGCCGCCCGGGAGGCAGGTATCGTCGCCCATGACGGCGGGTGCTACGTCTGCACCGAAGGGCCGCGTTTCGAGACCCCGGCCGAGATCCGGATGTTCGCCCGCCTGGGCGCGGACGTGGTCGGGATGACGGGCGTCCCCGAGGTGGTGCTGGCCCGCGAGGCCGGGCTCTGCTACGGCACGGTGGCCGTGGTGACGAACTACGCCGCGGGCATGGCCGGCCGGCCTTTGAGCCACCAGGAGGTCCTCGATCTCATGGCCGAGAACACCACCCGTCTCCGGAAGCTTCTGGTCCGGACGGTGGAGCTCGTCCCGGCGGAGCGGAACTGCCGGTGCGGCGGGGGGCCGGGACTACCGGGGATGGAGTAGGCCGGACTATGATGTCAAGGCATCATTCTTAGGCCAAGCAGAAGGAAATGTCGATCGAAGGCGGCGATGTACGGAATGCGCTCCCTTTGCATCAGTACGGCGCTGCAGGCGTCGGTCAAGGAGATATCCTGGTCGGGGAGTCCGTCCATGATCGCCACCGCCCGCCGGAGATCATCGGTGGAAGCGGAGAGGAGGCGCGTGAAGCCACGTTCGATCTGGACGAATATCTGATGGAGGAAACGACGGCCGGCCTCGATTCCATACCGGTGCATTAGTAAACGCTGGGTTTCGGCCAGAACCGGCTCCGAGGTAAAAAGAAGGGCGCCTCCGGCCTGCAGTTGGCGGGCGAAGGCGGAGGCTTTGATATGGTTGGCGTCATCGCGGCTTGCCAAGGCATACCAAAACGAACTGTCGACGAAGATCTTCTTCATGGTTCGTCCGTCGTCTTCTCCCGGGCGAGGGCTTTGGCCAGATATTCGGCTTTGTTCTCGCTGACATGGCGCAAGCCCGCGTCATTCTCTCCAAAAATACCGATCATCTGGAGGACGGGATTTTCTTCCGGCGGGGTACATCGTCGGTCCTCCTCATCCAGATATTCTTCGAGGGCCCGGCGGATGATGGCCGATTCGGTAAGCCGGCTCCTCTTGGCCGCCAGTTTGAGCCGCTCTTCCAGCCGGCGTTCCAGATAGATCTGTTTTCGCAGAAGAACACGTTTTTCCGCCATCCTGTCCGCCCACCTTTCGCGCGATTTTCATGGTGTCGTGAATAAGTTAATTATACACCATAGGTTGATCATCGCCAAGATAGTTAACAAAATCAGTCAAAAAGGAATCTCCAGGAGAAGGAAAGAATTCTATGTATCCATACTAAAGACTCGCCACATCGGGAAGGGACCGTCTTCCGACGTATACGGGCGAAGATTCTTTTTACCGTCCTGATATTTACCGGCACGGTCTTCCCCGGGCGGCCGGGTTCCAGCCTGACCCGGCTTACAACCAAGTCTTTTTAAGCAGATTTTTATGAGCAAAGCTATACCTCTGGCGATTGGCGTATAGGTGAAAGGAGCTTGCGACGTGGGTCATCTGCAGAGCATCGAATGGCGGGACGGCATTCTGCGCCTGCTGGACCAGACGAGGCTCCCCGCGGAGCTTGTCTATCTCGATTGCCGCACCCACCGGGAGGTGGCAGAGGCCATCGGCCGTCTCGCCGTCCGGGGCGCGCCGGCCTTGGGCGTGGCGGGCGCCTTCGCCCTGGTGCTGGCCGCCCGGGAGGCGCGGGGGACGGGAGAAGACGTCCCGCACTTTGTACAAAAAGCCGCCGCCGAGCTACGTGCCACCAGGCCTACGGCGGTTAATCTGGGGTGGGCGCTGGATCGGCTCCTTGCCACGGTAGAAAAGGCGCGTCCGGAAGAATTTGAAGCGCTTCTTCTGGCGGAGGCGCAAAGCATCCTCGAGGAGGAACGCCGGGCGGAGGCGGCCATCGGGCGGCACGGGCAAGCGCTTTTGGCCGACGGCGATGCCGTTCTTACGCATTGTAACACCGGCAGCTTGGCTACCACCGGTATCGGAACGGCCTTAGGCGTGATCCGGGCGGCCGTCGAAGCCGGTAAAAGAATCCACGTGTGCGTCGATGAGACCAGGCCGCTCCTCCAGGGCGCGCGGCTGACCATGACCGAGCTTCTGGCCGAGGGCATCCCGGCCACTTTGATCTGCGATAATATGGCCGCTTATCTTATGCGCCGGGGCCAGGTTACCGCCGTCCTCGTCGGCGCGGACCGCATTGCCAGAAACGGCGATGTGGCCAATAAGATCGGCACCTACGGCCTGGCCGTCCTGGCCCGTTACCACGGGATCCCCTTCTACGTGGTCGCGCCCCTCTCGACCCCCGATCCCGCCATCCCTTGTGGGGAGGAGATCCCCATCGAGGAGCGGGACCCCGAGGAGGTCCGCCGGATAGGCGGGGTCCTCGTCGCCCCGGCCGGGGCACCGGTCTGGAACCCGGCTTTCGATGTGACCCCGGTCGAGCTTATTACGGGGATCATCACCGAGTACGGGGTTGCGCGGGGGGAGATCGGACGGATCCTGGCCGGGTGGTATGGTCGGCGGAATTAATGGAGGCTTTTCCGGGTTATTATTCTCCCCGCAGAGACGCGGAGGCGCAGAGGTCGTCTCCATCCTGGAGAGTGGCTTTCCCTGCGAAGTCATTGTCGTTGATGACGGTTCGACCGACCGGACTCCCGAGATACTCCAGAAATTCACCGGAAGGATTGAGATCATTACCCATCCCACCAATAAGGGCAAAGGGGCGGCTAGTTCCCCCCGGGACAAAACCGCCCTCGTGGTACTCCCGGGATTGGTCCATTTAACTAAACAGAAGACTTCATCCCTTACTGCCGCGGCAGTAGGATATTTAAGGGAATCTTTAGAGATTCTAGAGACTTTGGCGCGCCTCCAAGGTCTGCTTCCGAAGGAACTGGCCGAACAGGTTGATGGTCATGGAAGACGTCCCGGGAAACTATTGCCTGGAACTGGAATTCGACGATGGCGTATCTGGGAGCGTGGATCTTTCTCACCTGGCCGGCAAAGGAGTTTTCGCCTTATGGGACGATTACCGTGTCTTCGAAGGAGTCCGGATCAGTTCATCAGGCGAGCTCGTCTGGGGCGACAAGATCGATCTCTGCCCGGATTCTCTCTACCTCAAGATA
>JAAYXC010000161.1 GCA_012516115.1 Bacillota bacterium
GGGGCGTTTCGGCCTGTTTTGGAAGAACTTATATTCTTCTTGGCTTCTTTGGGCCTATAACCCGACAGCCCACCGCCGAGGGGGCCGCGGGCGGTCTTCCTGGAGCGAGGCCTGGATGCCGGTGGAGGAGTTTCTGGCCCGCTTCGGGCAGGGGCCGGAGGAGAAGGGGGATCTTCCTCTTCCGGGAGGGGAAGGGACCTGATGGCCAAAAGATGGCTTATCGTCAATGGGGACGACTTCGGCCGGTCAAGCCGGATAAACGAGGCCATCATCCGTGCGCACCGCGAAGGGATCTTGACCAGTGCCAGTCTCGTGGTCACCGGCGAGGCCTTTGCCGAGGCGGTAGTGATGGCCAAAGAGACGCCTTCCCTGGCCGTGGGGTTGCACCTGGTCCTGGCCGGGGGCCGGGCGGTCCTCCCGCCAAAGGCAATTCCCCATCTCGTCGATGAAAACGGGTACTTTACGGCCGACCCCTTCCGCGCCGGTTGCCGGTATTTCTTCTCCCCCGCCTGCCGCCGGGAGCTCTCGCGGGAGATAGAGGCCCAATTCGCGCGGTTCGCGGCCACCGGTCTTCCTCTGAGCCATGTCGACGGCCATCTCCACCTCCATCTCCATCCGGTGGTCTTCGCCCATCTCCTCCCTTTGGCCGTGCGCTATAAGGCCAAGGGGATCCGTCTCCCCCACGACGACTTCCGGACGGCCATCGCCTACGACCACCGCTTTTTCTTGCGCAAAGCCGCCTGGAACCTGGCTCTTTCCTTCCTCTCTCGAACCGTTCGCCCTCGCCTCCGTCGCTGCCGGTTGGTGACGCCCGACCGGGTCTACGGCCTCCTCCAGACCGGTGAGATGAGGGAGGATTATCTTCTCTTCGTCCTTTCGCGCCTGCGCGGTACGATAGTGGAGTGTTATTTTCATCCTTCGAGCGCCTTCGAGGAGGCTTTAGGGCCGAATCCGGTGGATTTGGCCACTTTGGTAAGCCCCGCCGTTCGTCAAGCGCTGCAGGAAGAGGGGATACGGTTGACCAGTTATGCCGCACTGGGGGAGGGATGAAGATGCTCCACCGTTTGCTCTGGCTCTTGCTCCTCGCCGGGTGGGGCTACTGGCTCCTTACCCTAAGCCTTATGCGGAGGTTCTTTCGTTCGCGCGCCCGGGAAGAAGGGGTCTTCCTTCCGCCTGTCTCCATTCTTAAACCGGTGCGCGGAGTCGACCACGAGGCCTACGAGAATCTCAGGAGTTTCTGCCGGCAGGATTATCCCCATTTCGAATTGCTCGTGGGGGGGAACGATCCGGAAGATCCGTATGTCGCCCTGGTCGAGCGGCTTAAGCGGGAATTCCCCCATCTGGCGATCCGGCTCGTCGTCGTCCCGCCCCTGGGGGCCAACCGGAAAGTGGGGATCCTCCATCGACTGGCCGCCGAAGCGCGCCACGAGATCCTGGTGATAAACGACAGCGATACCCGGGTAGGGCCGGATTATCTTCGCCGGGTGGTGGCGCCACTGGCCGACGAACGGGTAGGGCTCGTCACCTGTCCTTACCGGGGCGAAGAGGCCCTCTCCTTCCCGGCGGTCCTCGAGGCCCTCTATCTGGGCGCCACCTTCCTCCCTTCCGTCATGGTGGCCCGGTACGTGCTGGCCATGCGCTTTGCTCTGGGGGCCACCGTGGTCCTTCGCGCCGCCGATCTGGAAAAGATCGGCGGGTTCGCCTCCTTCGCCGACTATCTGGCGGATGATTACCAGCTCGGCGCGCGGTTGGCCGCCCTGGGCCTGCGCGTCCATCTGGCAGACTATGTGGTAAGCTGCGTGCTGGGTTCGACCACCTGGCGCGATGCCTGGCATCGTGAAGTGCGGTGGGCCCGCTGCAGCCGTCTCAGCCGTCCCTGGGGCTATCTCGGGCTCCCGTTAACCTTCAGCACACCCTGGGCGTTGGTTTTTTGTCTCGGCTATGGCGGGGAATTCCCGGGATGGGCGGTCCTGGTCGCTTCGCTCCTTTGCCGCTGGTGGGTGGCCCGTGGTGCCGCCGACTGTCTCGGTGACCGGACGACGCGGGCCAACCTGTTCTGGTTACCCCTGCGGGATCTTCTGACGGCCGTGGTCTGGGTGGCCGGGCTCTGGGGCCGGCGGGTGGTCTGGCGCGGAGAGTCTTTCCGCCTCCACCGGGACGGACGGATGGAGTCGGAGTTATCATCGGCGGACCGGTGTCTGGCCACCGATCATTGAATCGCCGATGGCCAAGGTTGGCTTTGCTGGCAATTTTTACTTCGATCCACCACGTCTACCAAGGCAGGAAAGGCTTCTTCCGAAGACGAAGTTAAAAAACATGGTCGTCGGGTCTAAAGATTGCCTATAGGCAACCATTTTTCAAAGGAGGGGCAGCCCAGCGTGTGGCGTGAGATCTTCGTCAAGGGTGGACCGGTGATGTACCCCCTCTTGCTCTGTTCCATCGTGGCCGTCGCCGTGGCCATCGAACGGGCCATCTTCTTCGCCCGGATCAAAAAGAGCGAAGAGACCCAGGCCGACCGTCTCAGGGCTTTCCACCTGCTTCTGGCGGCCGGTGAATACGAACGCGCGGTCAAGCTGCTTCAAGACGAGGAAGGCCCGGTGGAACGGGTTCTTCTGGCCGGCCTGAGGGCGGAGGACGCCGGGGAGGCCAAACGGGCCCTTTTGACCGCCGCCGATCGGGAGAGGAGACGTCTTTTCGGTGGGCTGGCCACGCTGGAGACCATCGTGACCGCCGCCCCCCTCCTGGGACTGCTCGGGACGGTCACCGGGATCCTCCATACGTTTAAAGTCCTCGGCGGGGAGCCGGCGAGGCGGACCATGGAGGCCGTGGGCCGCGGGATCGCCGAGGCGCTCATTACCACCGCCACGGGTCTCGTCATCGCCATTCCCACCCTGGTGGTGTTGAACTATTTCATCGTCCGCGCCGAGAGGACCAACGAGATCATGGAGAGCGCCATCGCCTGCTTCGAATGGAGGCCGCGCCATGGCAAGATACTGGAAGCGCAAAGCAAGAATTGACATCGTCCCACTGGTCGATGTCTTCGTTACCCTGGTCTTTTTCTTTCTCGTCTTTGGCTATCTGGGAGAAGCCCCGGCCGCCCTCCCGGTCAACCTTCCGACCTCCCGGAGCGCGGCCCCGATCACCACGCCACGTCTGGTAGTGGTCTTGACCGAAGACGGCGAATACCAGGTAGAGGGCCGCCGTATCAAGGCGGAGGAAATCCCCCGGGTCGTGGCGGCGGCGGTGGCCGAGACCCCCGGACTACAGGTCATCCTGGCCCCGGCCCGTTCGGTGACCTACGAGGCCGTGGTGGCCGCCCTGGACCTCCTCCGGGCCGGCGGGGTAGAGCGGCCGGCCCTCGGGGTCAAGCGGGAAGAGGGTGAGCGCGGTGGAGGATAAGGCCCGTACCCGATTGGCCTGGGCGCTCTCGGTCCTCTTGCATGCCTTGTTTTTTCTTCTGGTCTTTCCGGGCCGTTCCCCGGCTGGGATACCCGGAATCCGCGTCCTGGAAGTGGGGCTGGTGGAGCTGAAGGAGGAAGCGACCGGATCTTCCCCTGCGGCATCTTCTCCTGCTGTGGTTTCCGTCTCTCCGCCTTCCCCCACCGAAGTGGCTTTGCCGGGCCCGCGGTCTCTGCCACGGGAAACCGTGGCCCCGGCACGGGAAGAAAAAACGTCCGCCCAGGTCGCCCCCACGGGGGGAACCCCTGTTCCTTCGGTGGTGCCCGGCCAGTCCGAGTCTTCTCCGGGGACGGCCGGAGAACCTTCCGGCCCCCGATTCGACTTCGGAAGCGGGGAGGGGCTCGTCATAACCCATCCCCTCTCCTATCCCAAGAGCGCGCAGAACGAAGGGGTGGAAGGCGCGGTCCGCCTGGCGGTCCTTCTCTCACCCACCGGTCGTCCACAGGCGGAACTGATCGCCTCGTCCGGGGACGGGCGGCTTGACTCTTACGCCCTGCGGGCGGTAACCGAGGTCTGGCGGTATGAGCGTCCGCCGGTATCGGTCCGTTTGGAGATAGAATTGATCTTTACCCGCGGCGAGGTACGGGTGGACTTCCTCGGGACCACTCCGCAGGTGGAGGAGGGGGGACCTTGACCCGGCATCTTCTCCTTGTGGTTATCTTTCTTTTTACCCTGATCGCGACCATCGGCGGGAGCGTGGAGGGGAACGAGGCCACCGTCGGCCTTGGCAACGAAGCCATCCGTCTCGTGGTGAACAACACCGACGACGGCCGGGGGCGGTTCGCGGTGGAGGTGACCGGTGGCGACCCCACACGGCCGGATGACGACGGCGAGCCCCTGATCTACGGCCGGCCGATTCCTTGGACTTCTTATACCACCCTCCGCCTCGACGGGCAGGTCTACGCCTTCGGCGGGCCGACCGTGCGACGGGCGGGGAAAGGACTCCCCACCGGTGAAGAGCTCCTCCCCCCGGTGATCCAGGAAGGAGCCATCCGGACCATCTGGCGTTACGGGGATCTGGAGGTCATCCAGCAGCTCTCCATCGTCGAGGGGCCGACCACCGGACAACCCGATACGGCCCGCATTGCTTATACCTTTCTCAACCGGGGGGGCCTTTCCCACCGGGTGGGCCTCCGCGTCGTCCTCGATACCATGCTCGGGGAGAACGACGGGGCGCCGTTCCGGGTGGGCGAACGGCAGATCCTGACCGACGAGGTGTTAGGCGGCCGCGCCATCGAGCCTTACTGGCAGGCCTTTGATTCGCTGGAGCAACCCCGGGTCATCGCCCAGGGAACCCTGGCCGGCGGGGAACTGGTCCCGCCCGACCGGATTTATTTCACCAACTGGGGGACGCTGGCCGACGCCCCGTGGGAAGCATCGCTTTTCCCAGGGCGGGACTTCACCCGGACCGGAGAGTTCGAACTGGATAGCGCGGTGGCTTTGCTCTGGGAGGAACGCGAACTACCGCCGGGCGGGAGCCTGACCTTCACCACCTATTACGGGTTGGGTGGGGTGACCATCGCCAAGGGCGAACTCATGCTGGGTTTAACCGCGCCGGCCACGGTCCGATCCGAGGAGGCCCATGGTTTCCTCGTTCTGGCCTATCTCGAGAACCGCGGCCGCGGGGTGGCGCAGGACGTGGTCCTCCGCCTCGATCTCCCGGCCGGGTTGACGACCGAGAGCGCGACGCGGGTGGAACTCGGCCGTCTCCGGCCGGGCGAGTCGCGTCAGGTGGCCTGGACGCTCTTTCCGTCCGCCGATCGGGCCGGGGTGGTCCGGCTCCGTCTCACCGCCGAGGCCCTGGGGCTTGCGCCGGTGACGGTCGAGCGCGAACTCCGGCTGGTGGCTCCGGCGCGACTCGAACTTACGGCCTTGTCCCCGGCTCCGGTCCGGGTGGTGGGCGACCGTTATGTGCCCTATCCCCTCCCCCTTGCGGCCCGGGTGGCCAATACAGGCGGTGCGCCGCTTACCAACGCCTGGGCCGAGTTCGTGCCCCTTTCCGGCCTGGCCCTGGCGCCGGGCGAGGGTAGCTATCGCTTCCTCGGCGAGATCGCCCCCGGGGAGGAGGTGCGGGTGGAGTGGCAGGTGGTCACCGGCGTGGCCGGCCCGGCCGGTTACGCCGTTTTAGCCGGGAGCAGCGAGTCTCCGCCCGCGCGAAAGGAGGCCGCCGTCGTCTGGCCGGCGCTGCCTCGCCTTCTTAAGGCGGTCTATACTCCCCTTCCCGACCGGCCGGGGTGGTGGCGGGTCGATCTCTTCCTGGTGAACTCCCCAGAAGCGGCCCGCGTTGACCTCCAGCTTCTTTTGGGGACCGGGCGGATCATAAGTATCCAACGGGGGGCCTTTTTCGTCGAGGAGGGCAAGGTCCTCCCCTGGGCGATCCCACCTCTCGAGGCCGGAGGGAGGTTGACCATCTCTGCGGTGCGCAAAGGTGCGCACGGTCTGACGGAGACCACCCTGGCCAGCGTCTGGCTGGCGGGCACACCGCCCGTCGGGGTGGCGGTGCGGGCGGTCCTCGACCCGGCGGGTAACCCCTTACCGGTGAATCTGGCGGTCCTCGGGGCCGAAGGTCCTTTACCCTGAGGACGGCAGCAGGAGGGAGACCATGATCCAAAAGCAGAGAGCTTTTGCCCTGTTAATCCTCTGGCTTGCGGCCTTTCTTTTCTCGGCCGAGCCGGCGGCGGCCGCCTCGTCGCCGGAGATCGCCGATGTCCCACCCAACCATTGGGCCTACCAGGCGGTCAAACAACTCGTTTCCCAGGGTTACCTCGGACTCTATCCGGACAAGACCTTCCGGGGCAACCAGCCCGTCGACCGCTATACTCTGGCGGTGATCGTGGCCCGGCTCTTGAGCGAGGCCGTGGCCGGTAAGACCAGCTTGAGCAAAGAGGACGCCGATCTGCTTCGGCGTCTGACCGGGGAGTTCCGCCAGGAACTGGTGGCGTTGAGCATGCGGACGAAAGCCCTCGAAGAAGCGGTGGCCCGTCATGAGAACGAGCTAAAGGCCAGAGGCGACGATGTGGCGGTGGCACAGGACGAAATGGCCCAGGCCCGGGCGGAACTGGCTGCGGCGGCCCGGGAGATCCTGGCGGTAAAAGAACGGGTGGCGCAGCTTGAGTCTTCGTTGGAGGAAGTGGCCAGAGAGACGAAAGAGAACGCCGCCGCGCTCAAAGACACGGCCACCCTGCTCGAGACCCAGCAGAAGGACCTGGCCACCCTCTCCCAGCGGGTGTCGTTGCTGGAGGACGAGTTGCGGACCTGGAAGTACATCGCGGCCGGCCTTGCCGTGCTGGCCGGGCTCCTTTTATAGCACCATAATAACCGGAGTTTTGTATGCCGCCCGGCCCGGGTGCGCGAGGTCTAGGCCGGCGATCCGTCCAACTTAGAAGACTATACCAACCAGGAGTCTATCATCCTTTATCATCCTTAACCCCAGCGGGCCGCCGAAGCCCGTCTCGATCCGGCGATGCACGTGGTGGCCGAAAAAGGGCTTGGGGTTCTCCGGACGAGTCGCGAGCTTTTTCTCTTCTCCGGGAGCATGGATTGCTCCCGGATGCAGGCCATGGTCGGTTTTAGAAATAAAATATTCCCCCATCCATGATTATCAGGCGATTAACCTGGAGATCGTGAAAGCGATTATTGAACGGCATTTAGATCTCACCGAATTTGCCCGTCTGGTGGACGCGACCTGATGGATGATCTTCCAGTTCGAACATGAAATGCCGGTAACGAGAAGGAATCCTCTGCCGCTGGAGACGTTCGTTTTTACGTTCCGGGATGGCGATCAGGCGGAAAT
The DNA here is from genome assembly GCA_012516115.1 of Bacillota bacterium. Lineage (GTDB taxonomy): Bacteria > Bacillota > UBA4882 > JAAYXC01 > JAAYXC01 > JAAYXC01. The sequence goes on from JAAYXC010000161.1 coordinate 7,253, forward strand.
ACTCCCGGAAGAGTTCTTCGTAGCTCGCCTCCATGGGGTCGGGCCGGGCGATGGGAGAGAGAGGGTTCATTTTTGGTAAATAATGGACACAGCGGCCGTCGTAAAAGAGGCCGCTGTTTCTTTTGGTGTCGTGGATAAACCACCGCTGGTCGGCAAAGCGCGCAACGAAGTGGGGCGCCAGGAGCGGCAGGACGGCATAACGGGGGGCGATGGCCGCGTAATAAGTCCCGTCCTCAAGACGACGGAAGCGGAGGAAACCATGGAAGAGGTGGACCTCATGCCGGATGCGAGCCGCCAGCCGCCGTGCCTCTCTCACCCGGGGGTCGGTCCAGTCCTCCGCCGCTTCATTCCCCCGCGCGAGGAGCAGGCGGAGGTAGGCCCAAAGGAGCGTTCCCGTTTCCGGTCGATCGGCGAAGATGCAATAGAAGACCTCGGTCAGGACTTCCCGCGGCAGACGTCCGGCCAGATGGCGTAGAAAGGTGGTGGCCCGCCGGGGGTCGGTCGTTACTCTTTCGATTTCATCGAAAAGGCCGGGCGGGTAACCGGTGGGAAGAATGCGGATTTCCTCTCCTTCGGGCCCGGCGAAGGCTTCGGTCAAAGCGGTAAGGAGCCCGAGGGGGGTACCGTCGTGGAGATAGCTACGCACAGAAGACTTCTCCTTACAGATCGAAGAGGGGCAATTGACGCGCCCCGATAGGCTGGTCTTTTTCCGCGGCCATCAGGCGTTGCCTGAGGACCATGGGGTTATATGGAAGCCGGGGCCCTACTTTTCCGTCGGTTACGAAATACGCGGCCCGGCGCATTACGACGCCCAACTTAGAAAGGTCTTCGAGATGGATCCTTCCCTCCCGGCGGGCCGCGAGGATCCGGCGGGCGGCGGTGAGGCCGATGCCGGGGACGCGGAGGAGGGTGTAGTAATCGGCCCGATTGACTTCCACCGGGAAGTATTCGGGGTGACGCAAGGCCCAGGCCGTCTTGGGGTCCATCGCCGGATCCAGAAAAGGGGCCTCGTCTGCTAAGAGCTCTTCGGCCCGGAAGCCGTAAAGCCGGATCAACCAGTCGGCCTGGTAGAGGCGGTGTTCGCGCCGGAGGGGCGGCCCGGTGGGCACCGGCACGCGGCGTTCGTCGCCCACCGGGATATAGGCGGAATAGTAGACCCGTCGCAGGCCCACCCGGCGATAGAGGGTCTCGGCCAGCCGGAGGATGGCGAGATCCGTCTCGGGCGTGGCCCCCACCACCAGCTGGGTGCTCTGGCCGGCGGGGACGAAGAGCGGCGCCCGGCGGGCGCGTTTCGCCTCTTCCCGGTGGGCGCGGATCTCGGTACCGAGGAAAGCCAATGGCGCGAAGATGGTTTCCTTCTTTTTTTGTGGTGCGAGGGTAGCAAGCGATCTTTCCGTGGCGAACTCCACGTTGACGCTCAGGCGGTCGGCATAGAAGCCCGCAGCGTGGATGAGCTCATGACTTGCGCCGGGAATCACTTTGAGATGGAAGTAGCCGTGGAAGTTCTCTTCTTCCCGGAGCCGGCGCACGACCCGAAGGAGGGCCTCCATCGTCGTGTCCGGGTCGGCGAAGATCCCGGAGCTTAAAAAGAGACCTTCGATATAGTTCCGCCGGTAGAACGCCACGGTAAGGTCGACCAACTCCTCCACGCGGAAGGAGACGCGCGGTAGGTCGTTGCTCCGGCGGTTAATGCAGTAGGCGCAGTCGTAGAGGCAATAATTAGAAAAAAGGACCTTGAGAAGGGAGACGCAGCGGCCGTCGGCACTCCAACTATGGCAGATCCCCATCGGCGCGGTGGCGGCATTCCCCAGCCCCCGGCCGTCGTTGGCCCGCATGCTCCCGCTTGAGGCGCAGGAGGCGTCGTAACGTGCGGCGGTAGCCAGAAGGCGGAGTTTCTCCAGGGTCTCCATGTCTATCTCCTCTACGGTTGATTATAATTCCGAACATATGTTCTGGTCAAGAGGTTTCTGGCGATTTTGTTCGCATCTCGCGGGCAGGGAGGGAATGAAGGTGCAGGAAGAAGAGAAGAAACGGCGCGAAGAGGTGGTCGAAGTCGGCCGGCGGCTTTGGCAGCAGGGTTACATGGAGGTTTCTAGAAAATTTATTATAAAATAGAAATTCTAGAACATTTCGCCACCATTTCTCTGGCCGCCCGGATGCTCTGTGGGGGGA
>JAAYXC010000162.1 GCA_012516115.1 Bacillota bacterium
GACGAATTCCTCCCAGCCGGCCGCGGCCACGCGCAGAAGCGATGGTTGCCGGCCCACCTCCGCCGGCCGGTGGGCATCGGAGGAACGGAAGAACCGCGTCGTGGAGGGGAGGCGGTAGGCCGCGCGGAGTTTTTCCGCCTCGCCCAGGGGCGAGAGCTCGAAAGGACGATGGAGGGGAAAGACCTCCGGGACCAGGCCCAGCTGGCCGAGGAGCCCGAAGCTCCGGCGGTCCACGTGGGCCGGGAGGCAGATCCCACCATGCGCCTCCACTTGCCGGAAAACTTCCTCCACGCTTAAGTCGGCGGAACAAAGAAGGAGACGGTCGCAGGTCCCGGCCGGCCGACCTTCGGGATCGTAGACCTCCTGGCGGCCGAAGAACCGTTCGTCGTTGGGAAAGGGGGGAAGATATTCCCAAATAAAAGCGGCGAACGACCCGGCCGCCGCCAGGTCCGGAAAATAACAGAGGAGGTGGACTTCTTCCTTGGTCTGGACCTCCATCCCGGGGATGACCCAGATGCCCACCCGCTCCGCCGCCGCCTGCACGGCCGCCAGGTTGCAGACGGCATTGTGGTCGGTCACGGCGATCACCGCCAGGTCCGCCGTCAGGGCCGCGCGCACCAGCCCCGCCGGGGACATGGACGATTCGGCGCAAGGAGAGAGGGCGCTGTGGAGGTGGAGGTCGGCCCGCAGCGTGGTGATCACCGTAAGCCCAGCTCATAGAGGCGGCCGGCGACGAGGAAAGTGGACTCGGCGGTGGCATAGACCGGGACCCCTTCCTCCGCCGCCTTGGCCATAGTCTCGGCGTCCGGCCGGTACCCGCCGGCCATGATGACCGCCGCCAGTGAAAGCAACGAGGCTACGGCGACCACGTTACGATGTGTCTGGATGGTGACCCAGACGTTACCCTGGCGCGCGTGGGCCATCACGTCGCTCAAGAGGTCCGCAGCGTAACCTCCGGTGACCTCACGGTCCGGTTCGCCCGGAACCAGCGCCTCGAGTCCCAAGGTCGCGACCAATTCGCCTAGGCGCACAGGGAGTCACTTCCTTTCATAATTTGAGTATCTTCCAAAGTTCAAAATAAGTTAAAATCCCTATAAATCATGTCAATCCTGTTTATTTTTTTATTATATCAGCAAAACTTGTTCAGCTCTCCTCTTTCTTCTCCTGGCCCATGGCCGGAGGAAGTTTCTGGGCCAGGTTCAATAGGTCGCCGGCCATGCGGGCCAACTCCTCGCGGAGCTTGATGACGCAATCGGTCAGGCTCGCCTGGCCCAGGACGATATCTTCGGCCAGCACCCGACAGGTCGGGCATCCGCAGGCCCCGCAGTCCAGGCCTGGTAGTACGGCCAGGGTTTCTTCGATCTGATTGGCTTTGTCGATGGCCTTCTTGACATCTTGGTCGAGGACGAGGGAAGGCCGCGGGGTCAAAGGAACGGGAATGGTAAAGAAACCTTCCTTTTCTAAAGCCTCGGTCTCGGCTTCTATCTCGGGTTTGATCGCCGAGGTACCGAGTTTCTCCGCCAGACGGCGGATCTTAACCCGGGCCACATAGGGGTTTTCCACCGTCAACGGCCCGCCGACACACCCGCCGATGCAGGCGTTGGCCTCGAGGTAATCCACATCCCCCAGTTTCCCGAGCTCGATCTCTTCCAGGACGGCGGCGACGTTATGAATGCCGTCCACGGCCAAGAGCTCGCCGGCCCCGATGGCCTGGTTCTCCCCACCGGACCTGGCCCACCCGAGCCCGAGACCACCGGCGCGTATAGGAAGCTCCGGGGTATCCGGCGCGACCAGGGCCTTCCTCAAGGGCCCGTAAATATCGGCCATGGCGATGCATCCATCTATTTCCCCCTGGCCGGCCTCCTTCCTCTCTTTGGCCGCGGTGATCTTGGCCGGACAAGGGGTGATAAAGAAAATCCCGATCTCCTCGCGCGCAAGGCCGAGGGCTTCCTGGTCACGGCGGCGATAGAGCTTGGCCGCCACGTCCACCGGCGCTTCCACCCGGACCACCTGGGGGAGGAGGCTCGGGAATCTGACTTCGATCAAACGGACCACCGCCGGACAGGCGGAAGAAATGAGGGGGCGCGGACCCTTGTAGCGGCCGAAGGCCATCCGGATGGCCGCGCTAGCATATTCCGCGCCCTCGGCCACCTCCACCACGTCGTGAAACCCCAGGACGCGGAAAGCGCCTAAAAGTCGACCGAGGGAATACTCCCCGCGGAATTGGCCGAAGGTCGAAGGGGCGATCAAGGCCACCCGGTGGCGAAAAGCCCGAATGGCATCCAAACCGTCGCTCTCGGCCCGCTTGGCATGGTTTTCGCAGACACGAATACATTCGCCGCAATCGATGCAGCGGTTAGTATGAATACGAGCCTTCCCTTCCCGGACGCGGATGGCCTGGGTGGGACAGCGTTTGATGCAGTTGGTGCAACCGCGGCATTTGCTCTCATCGAGCCGCACCGAATGATAGTAAGTCATCGATCCTCACCCCTGTCTTCTTTGGCCGTTCCTGGTAGGCTAAAACGCATATAAACGGAAGTCCCCACCCCTACTTGGCTTTCGACGCGTAATTCGTCCGCGCACCGTTTCATATTCGGCAGGCCCATCCCGGCGCCGAAGCCCATCTCCCGGATGGCCTCGGGGGCCGTGGAATACCCTTCCTGCATGGCCAGTTCGATATCGGGGATGCCCGGCCCTTCGTCGGTCACCGCCACTTCGACGGCGGCCGGCGCGATCCTAGCCTCGATGCGGCCGTGGTAGGCATGGATGACCACGTTCATCTCCGCTTCGTAGGTGGCGATGGCCACCCGCCGGATCAAGTTCGCCTCCAGTCCGAGCTGGCGCAGAACGGCCTTTAAACGGCTTGAGGCCTCACCGGCGGCGGCGAAGTCCCCCCCCCGGACTTCGAAATGGAGCACCATCTCATGCGCATCCATGGTCCGAAGGCTTGTCCCCACAACCGGGAAGCCCGGCGGTATAAAGAAGTCCACACGTCTCATAGAGCGGATAACGGGTCGAAAGAAGAGGTAAACCACGCTGGGCGGCCATGGCCACCACCTCTTCGGTGGGGCGTTTCCCCCGCACGAAAACCACCCCGCAAAGCCCGATCAACTCCGCCGTCCGCACCACCTGTGCATTGGTCAGACCGGTACAGAGGAGGGTCTGTTCTTTGGTAAAGGCCAGGACATCGCTCATCAGGTCCGCTCCGCAGACCGAAAGGGCCTCGACCTTCTCGAGAAGTTCTTCGCCGGTCAAAACCTCGGCCCCCAGGATCCGTCGTACCTCACTTAAGCGCATCCATACACCTCCAAACAAAGAAAAACGGCGACCGGTCCAAAGCGTGTCGCGGCCGCCATGGCAACCACCTTTGGTTCCCGGAAAAACGGCTATTCTTTCTGCACGGCCACCTGGTAACCTTTCTTGGCCAACTCCGCCTGTAAGGCCAGGGCGTTTTCCTCCCGGGTGAAGGCCCCTACCTGAACCATGAACGGTGACCGGTTGGCCAGATAGATCGGATAACCCTGGGCCCGCAGCTCCTCCGCCGCCCGGGAGGCCTGGACATAATCGGGATAGGGGCCCACTTTAACCTTATACTTGACC
>JAAYXC010000163.1 GCA_012516115.1 Bacillota bacterium
CTCTTTCTAACGGCCGGGGGCGCGGCGGGTACCGTCGCAAGGAGATGGAGCCGTCCGGCCGCGACCACCCTTCCTTCTCCCCGGCCGCCCACTCTGGCGGAGACGATGGGTTTTTGGCCGCCCGGCCGCGTAAGGTGGTGGCGGATCCTGGAGATGGGTCTTCCGGGCTGGATCACGGCCCCTCGCCGACTGACCCGCTTCTTCCGGCCGGATTCCGGCCACGTTTCTTCTTTATGCTCTATTTCCTCCTCGGCGTCCTTTTTTTCCTGGGGTTGAGACAAGCCGGACGCGGTTATGCCGAACTTACCGGTGAGGATTTACCCCCCCCCCTGACCTTTTCCCGTCTGGCGGCCCATCGATACGTGGTCTCTTTTTACGATCGCCGTTTTACGGTGAACCTCGTCCCCCTGGCCCGCCGGGCCCGTTTCCTGGTTGCCGAAGCGGGGCGCCGGGCCGCTTTTCTTCTCGATCGCCTACGTTTCCCGGGGAAGAAAGAGTGAGTACGCTCCGATAAGCGCTTTTTCCGGGGTGTTTTGAGAAGGAAAAGGCTTCATTCTGGTGAATAGATCCGCGGTCGTCGATTTTTGGGAGGGAGGTCACCCTTTCTTGGCCACCGATCGCCGCCTTGCCCGGGCCGCCGGCCTGATCGCCATTTTTACCCTGCTCAGCCGCATCCTCGGTTTCGTCCGCGAGTCCCTGGCGGGCCGGCTCTTCACCCGGTTCGAGACCGACGCTTATTTCGCCGCCTTCACCGTCCCGGACTTCATGTACTACCTCCTGGTCGGCGGGGCCCTGAGCGCCGCCTTCATCCCGGTCTTCACGGAATACCTGGCGCGGGGAGAGGAAGAAGAAGGCTGGCGGGCGGCGAGCACTTTCATCAATACCGTCGTCCTGCTTTTGTTCTTCTTTGCCGGGAGCGGCATGATCTTCGCCGATTCCGTGGCGCTGGTGGAAGCTCCGCTCTTCCAGGGGCCGAAACTGGCCTTGGTGGCGCGTCTGACCCGGATCATGGTCTCCTCGGTGGCCATGTTGGCCATGGGGGGCCTTCTCTCGGGCATCCTCTATTCTTACCAGCGTTTTTTAGCCCCGGCTCTGGCGCCGGTCGTCTACCACCTGGGCATCATCGCCGGGGCCTTGCTCCTCGGTGGCCGCTACGGTATCGCGGGCATGGCTGCGGGGGTGGTGACCGGGGCGGCCGGGAGCCTGCTCCTCCAGGCCTGGGCCGTCTTCCGCCGCCGGCCGCCCTATCGTTTTCTTTACTTCGATTTTCGCCATCCGGGTTTCCTACGCATGCTCCGGTTGCTTCTGCCGGCCCTCTTCGGCCTCTCGGCCACCCAGCTCAACATCCTTTTTACCAATATGATGGCCTCCGGCCTCCCGGAGGGAAGCATCTCCGCCCTGCGCTTTTCGAACCGCTTGATCCAGCTTCCCCTCGGGATCTTCGCCGCCGCCATCGGCACGGCCTTTTTCCCGGCCATGGCCCGGGCGGTGGCGGTGGGAAAGATGGAAGAGTATAAAGAGACCCTTTCTCTCGGCCTGCGGGCCATCTTCTTCATCACCATCCCGGCGGCCGTGGGGCTCTTCGTCCTGCGCTATCCCATCATCCGGCTCCTCTTCGAGGGCCAACGCTTCTCGACGCGCGACACGCATCTGACCGCCTACGCCCTGGCCTTTTACAGCCTAGGGCTTTTCGCCCACGCGGCCATCCTGATCCTGCCGCGGGCCTTCTATTCCCTGCAGGATACCCGCACCCCCGTCCTCGTCACCGCGGGCTCGGTGGGGACAAGCCTCCTTTTGAACCTGGCCTTTCTCCGTTTTACCGCCCTCCGCCACGGCGGCCTGGCGCTCTCCTTCTCCCTCATGGGCCTCATCAACATGGGCTCTCTCCTCTACTTCCTCCGGCGGAAGGTGGGGACCATCGACGGAGGGTCCCTGCTCCGGACGTTTGCCCTCTCTTCGCTGGCCGGGGCGATGATGGGTCTGGGGGTTTTCGGGCTCGATCGGGTCCTCAAATTCTCGGGGCTGCTTCTCGGTCTGCGGCCTACCGTGGCCGTCCTGGTGGAGGTGCTCGCCGGGATCGGACTCGGGGTGGCCATCTACGGCCTGGCGGCCCATTTCTTACGCATGGAGGAGATGAACGTGGTGCTCGGAATTCTGCGTCGTCGTCTGCGTCGAAACGGCTCCCCGTCGGAGGGGCGGCCATGACCGCCTGGGGGCTTTTCTTCACCGCTTTAATGGTGGGCTTAAGCGGGGCCCTCATGCCCGGGCCGCTGTTGACGGTGAACTTAAAGGAGAGCTTGAAACGGGGGGCTTGGATAGGGCCCAAACTCGTTTTAGGCCATGGGCTCCTGGAACTGGCCCTCGTCCTCGCCGTGCTTTTCGGTTTTGGTCGCTTCCTCGACCGAAACGCGGTCAAAGGGGCCATCGGGCTTCTGGGCGGCGCGGTCCTCCTCTTTATGGCCTACGGGATGATCCGGGAATCCTTCTCCGGTCTGGCCGCCTTGCCTTCGGTAGGCGAGGATGACCGGCGAGGCCTGCCGCCGGTCCTGGCCGGCGCCCTCATCTCGCTTTCCAACCCATACTGGACCCTCTGGTGGGCCACCATCGGCCTGACCTATCTCAGCCGTGCCCGCGAGCTGGGCGCGGTGGGCGTGACTCTTTTCTTTTCCGGGCATATCCTGGCCGATCTTGCCTGGTATAGCCTCGTTTCCTTCGCCGCGGCGAACGGCCGCCGGGTCATGGGCGAGCGGGCTTACCGGGTGGTGGTGGCCGCCTGCGGGCTCTTCCTCGTCTACGTGGGATTCCGATTCATCGCCGCGGCGTGGGGCTTTCTGGGGTGGCCGAAGATCGCGGCGATTAGGGGAAAAGGATAAACTTACGGTGCCTCCGTTTCTTCCGGGGTGCGAAATGCCCGTGGATATATTTTACTAATATCCCAATATAAAAGGAAATTCATTCCAATATTCGATTACCCTTTAACCGCTTTTCCCATCCCCGACGGGAGATTATCGGTGACCAGGGCCAGGATTCGTCTGGCCTCCGCCAGGGCGGTGGCAGGCGTCTTCAGGGCGTCGAGGCGGACTTGGGCAAAGGCCGGAAGAAAAGCACGGACTTCCTGGAGGAGACCGGGCAGGTTTTTGACCCTTGCGGGCGCGCCCCGGGTGGCCAGAAAAGCCGCCAGGGCGTTTTCCGCCGCCCGCTGGGCATGGAAGACGACGGAGGCTTCCATCTTCTCTCCCTCTTCGGCCAGAATCTGTGCGGCCAAGAGTTCGCTGGCCGCACGGCGAAGCAAAGAGACGACCGTCTCTCCCCGGGGATCGGGCATATCGGATCACGCCTTTCCGTATTTTGGTCATCAACCGCGGTCATTCTTTCTCCAGCCGGACCTCCAACCGGGCCGCGGCAAGCATCCGCAAGAGCCCGGGGCTGATGGTCACCCGGTAGCGGGGACCGGCCTGGACGATGCGCTCGCGGCCGTTCCGGTCGCGCAGATGGAGATGGACCGGTTTCTCGCCGGGGTGGGTGCGGAGAAGGCTCCGGATCTCCTCCAAGCGCTCCGGAGTCGCCTCCTCCGCGGGAAGGGCGATCCGGAGCCCTCTGGCCGCCGCGGCTTCGGCACCGGGACCCTCCTCGCCGGTCCCGTTTAAGGGCCGGAGTTCGTTGGCGATGACCTTCTTCTGGTCGTTAAAAGTATCCACCTTTCCCTCCACGAGGATCTTGGCCCCCGGGACGAGATAGGCCGCGCTGCGGCGGAAGAGATCGGCGAAGACCGTTACCTCGATCTCCCCCTCCAGGTCCTCCAGGAGGACGAAGGCCATGCGGCCCTTCCGCGACTCGATGGTCCGCACGTTCTTCACCAGACCCCCGATCATCACCCGTTCGTCGTCGGCCGCCTCGGCCAGTGAACCGATGCCACAAGCACCGGCGGCGGCAAGGAGCGGCCGGATCTCCTCCAGGGGGTGCCCGCTGAGGTAGAACCCCAAGACCTCCCTTTCCATGGCCAGGAGTTCTTCCTTGGGGTACTCGGACAGAGTGGGGAGTTTCACAGGGGGTTCGGCGGCGGCCAGGACGCGCTGGTCGAAGAGCCCGCGGCCGTTGGCCGGCGCCTTTCGCGCCGTCTCCAGCAAGGCTTCGAGCCCGGCGAGGAGGGAGGCCCTTGTGTGGCCGAAACAGTCCAGCGCTCCGCTTTTCACCAGCGACTCCAGGGCCGTGCGGACCAGGTTCACCCGGCGACAGAGGTCGAGGGGTGAACGGAAAGGCCCTCCTTCGCTTCTGGCCCGCAGGAGCTCGTTTACCGCCGCCTCGCCCACGTTCTTGATGGCGGCCAAACCGAAGCGGATCTTCCCGCCCACCAGGGTGAAGCGGGCCCCGCTCTCGTTGACGTCCGGTGGGAGGACCTCCACCCCGAAACGCCGGGCCTCCTCCAGGTAGACGGTGAGCTTGTCCGGGTTATCGAAGAAACAGGTCAGTAAGGCGCAAAGGTACTCGGGGGTATAGTTCGCCTTGAGATAGGCGGTCTGGTAAGAGAGGAGCCCGTAGGCCGCCGAATGGGCGGCGTTGAAGCCGTAAGAACCGAAGGTCTCGATGTTCGTCCAGATCTCTTCGGCTTTGGCCGGCTCGATCCCGTTCTTGACGCACCCGGCGATGAACTTTTCCTTCTGCGCCGGCAGCTCGGAGGCGAGCTTCTTCCCGATGACCTTGCGCAGCTTGTCCTGTTCGCCCGGGGTGTAACCGGCCAGGATCCCGGCGGCCCGCATACAGGTCTCCTGGTAGAGGAGGATCCCGTAGGTGCTCTTGGTGAGCTCGGCTAACTTGGGGTGGAGATACTCCACGGGTTCCTCCCCGTTTTTGCGCTTGATGTAAAGATCGGTCCCGCCCGAGGCCAGGGGACCCGGTCGGCCGAGGGCCATCAAGGCCATGACATCATGGATGGAGGAGGGTTTGAGCCTTCGGAGGAGCCCCTGATAGAGCGAACTTTCGAGTTGGAACGTGCCGAGCGAAAGCCCCTGGGAGAGCAGTTCGAAGGTCTTGGCGTCATCCAGGGGGATCTTCCGGATGTCGAGCTCGAGCCCGCGGGTCTCGCGGACAAGCCGGACCGTCTCGGCGATGACGTTGACGTTGTCGAGGCCGAGGAAGTCCATCTTCAAGAGGCCCATCTTTTCCACGTCGTTGAACTCGTATTGGGTGGCCACGCCGGACTTGGTCATAATAAGCGCGGTGTAGTTCTCGAGCGGCTTATCGGAGATGATCACCCCCGAGGCGTGGACGCCCACCGACTTGATGTGGCCCTCGAGTTTTTGCGCGTAGTCGAAGATCCGGCGGATGGTCGCGTCCTCTTCGTAGAGGCGGCGGACCTCCTCCGAACGTTCCAGGACCTCGGGGATGGTGATGCCGAGCTCCTCCGGGAACATCTTGGTCAGGCGGTTGCTGGCCTCGAAGGGATAGTCCAGGACGCGGGCCACGTCTTTGACCGCCGCCTTGGCGGCCATGGTGCCGAAGGTGCAGATCTGGGCCACCCGATCGGCGCCGTATTTCTCTTTTACGTAGGCGATGACCCGGTCGCGGTCGCCGAAGTCCAGGTCGATATCGGGCATGGAGACGCGGTCCGGGTTTAAGAAGCGCTCGAACATGAGGTCGTAGACGATGGGGTCCACGTCGTGGAGCCCCAAAAGGTAGGCGACGAGGCTGCCGCCCACCGAGCCGCGGCCCGGCCCCACCGGGATCCCGTTGGCCTTGGCGTATTGGACGTAGTCCCAGACGATCAAGAAGTAGCTGGCGAAGCCCATCTTCTCGATGACCGAGAGCTCGTAGGCGAGCCTCTGGCGGTATTCTTCTTCCCGCTCCGGCGCGCCGATCCGGGACCAGTTCTCCCGGCAGAGGCGCGCCAGGTACGAATCGGGGGTCTCGCCCTCCGGCACCGGAAAGGTGGGGAGGAGGATCTGGTCGGTGGGGATCTCCACCGTACATTCCTCGGCGATGCGTAAGGTATTGGTCAACGCCTCGGGGGCATAAGAAAATAGGCGGGCCATCTCTTCGGTGGATTTGAGATAAAACTCCGCGCAGGGGAAACGGAGGCGATCCCTGGTATTGATGGTCTTCCCCGTCTGGATACAGAGGAGTACGTCGTGGACTTCGGCGTCTTCGCGTTGCACGTAATGCGCGTCGTTGGTGGCCACAAGCGGCAGGCCCGTCTCCTTGGCCAGCCGCAGGCTGCCCTCGATGGTGGCCGCCTCGGCGGCGAAGAGTCGTGTCGCCTCGGGATCGGGGTTCGCCCTTCCGTCGCGATGGTCCTGGAGCTCGAGATAGAAACCGGCCGGAAGGGCTTCCCGGTACCATAGAGCGGCCTTTTTCGCTCCTTCATAGTCGCCTTTGGCCAGAAGCTCGGGGATCTCCCCGCCGACGCACCCGGAAAGCCCGATGAGCCCGGCGTTATGGGCCAGGAGGAGCTCGCGGTCGATCCGTGGTTTATAATAGAACCCTTCCAGATGGGCCAGGGTGCTGAGCCTCAGAAGGTTGAGGTAGCCCTGGTAATCCCGGGCCAGGAGGACGAGGTGGTAACCGTCTTCCCGCCGGCTGCGATCCCGGTGGTCCCGACAGAGGTAGAACTCGCAGCCGAGGATGGGTTTGACGCCTTGCTTTTTTGCCTCCAGGTAGAACTGGAGAAGTCCGTGAACGGCGCCGTGGTCGGTAATGGCCACCGCCGGCTGGCCGAAGGCTTTGGCCTGGGCCACGAGTTCTTTGGGCCGGGCCAGACCGTCGAGGATGCTGTACTCGGTATGGTTGTGAAGATGGACGAAACTCATGGATGAACCTCCGGAAGCGGCAGTCGGGAATGGTCTTCCCCGGAGAAGAAAAAAAGCGGAGCCGGCGGCCGCAAGAGGAAACCCCGGCCACCGTGGACAATTAAGATGATACCAATCTTCGGGCGGTTCGACAAGCTTGAACATAAGGCCTGGCGGCCCGATGCCGTCCTGCTTCCCCCGGCAAAATTCTTCGGCATCCGCCTATTGCATTTTGGTGAAGATAAGGGTAGAATAAGAGAAGAAAGGTCAGAAAAGGTCAGGCCCATGGGTAACTTAACGGACGCCATCGAACGATATCTCTGCCAACTATTGGCCGAACGTGAGACGCTGGAAGTTCAGCGACGGGCTCTCGCCCTGCTTTTCCGGTGCGCCCCTTCCCAGATCAACTACGTCCTCGAGACCAGGTTTACCCCGGCCCGGGGTTATCTGGTGGAGAGTCGACGGGGCGGTGGGGGCTATATCAGGATCACCAGAATCAAGGACGAAGGCCTGACGGTCGTCCTGCGCGACCGGCTGGACGCCCACGAGGTCCCCGGACTTCTGGCCAGGTTGGAAACCGAGGGTTGGCTCAGCCGCAGTGAGGTCCTGGTTCTCCGAAAGTTCCTGGGGGAGGTCCTGGCGGAAGAGGATTTCGACCCGAGCGTGGCCCGGGCGCGGATGCTCCGCACCGTCCTGGTGCTCCTCGGTCGGAGAAAAAAGGAGAGAGGGTGAGGGCATTGCTCTGCGAACATTGTCGGGAACGGCAGGCCACCGTGCACATTACCCAGGTGATCAACGATAAACGGATAGAGCTGAACCTCTGTCCGATCTGTTACCAGAAGGAGGCCGGGAAATTCAACCTCCTCGTCCAACCGGACTTTAACTTCCACAGCATCCTGGCGGGGCTCCTGCAATCCGCGGCGCCGGAGGCCGTGCCGGCTCCGGTGACCGGAGTCTGCCGGAACTGTGGTCTGACGTTTTCTGATTTTACCAAAGCCGGCCAGCTGGGCTGCAGCGAGTGCTACGAACAGTTCGTCGAACCGCTGGAACCGGTCTTACGGCGTATTCACGGTAACGCGCTCCATGTGGGTAAAGTTCCCCGCCGGACCGGGGTCAGGGTCCGGACACGTAAGGAGATCGAAAATCTCCGGGCGCGTTTGCAGGAGGCCATCCGGCGGGAAGCCTATGAGGAAGCGGCCCGACTCCGGGATGAAATCCGTCGGCGGGAGAAGGAGTTGACCGAAGGAGGGGGGCAGCCGTGACACCGCAGGAGAGGATCGAAGCCCTTCTCTGCCATTGGGCCAAGGTCCATGGCGAACAGGGTGACGTGGTATTAAGCAGCCGGGTACGGCTGGCGCGGAACCTGCGGGGCATCCCCTTCCCGGCCCGGGGCCAGGACGCGCAACTGGAGGCCGTGGTCGCGGCCGTGGAGAAGGCCGTGGCCAGAGTATCCTCTTTTAAGTTAACGAAGCTCGAGGCATTGAGTCCCCTGGACCGGCTGGTGCTGGTGGAAAAACACCTGGTCAGCCCGCAGTTCATCGAGAACCCCACTCACCGGGCGGTGATCCTGCGGGCGGATGAGGCGGTAAGCATCATGGTCAACGAAGAGGACCACCTGCGGATTCAGGTGATCCTGCCGGGGCTGGCCCTTCAGGAGGCCTGGCGGGTGGCCGACGAGATCGACGATCTCTGCGAGGCCCATCTCGACTATGCTTTCGACGAACGCCGCGGGTATTTAACCGCCTGCCCGACCAATGTCGGGACCGGGATGCGGGCTTCGGTGATGCTCCATCTTCCCGGCCTCATCCTGGTGGACCAGGCGCGGAAGGTCCTGGCGGCCCTGGGACATTTGGGCTTCAACGTTCGGGGGCTCTACGGGGAGGGTTCCGAGGCCCACGGCGGGATCTTCCAGCTTTCCAACCAGGTGACCCTGGGAAAGACCGAGGAAGAGACGATCAACACCATGCTCAGCGCCTGTCGGCAGGTGATCGACCACGAGCGGGCGGCCCGTCAGGCCCTTCTCCGCGACGCCCGTCTTCAGCTGGAGGACCGGATATGGCGATCTTATGGGATCCTGGCCAGCTGCCGGCTTCTCAGTTCGGAGGAAGCGTTGCGCCTCCTCTCCGACCTAAAACTCGGGCTGGACCTCGGCCTCATCTCCGGGTTGCCGCCCCAGCTGATGAAGGAATTACTCCTTCTTACCCGGGTCGGTTTCTTGCAGAAGATCGTGGGCAAGGAACTCGGTCCCAGTGAACGTGACTACTACCGCGCGGCTCTGGTAGGGGAGAGGCTTCGGGGGGAATGAGCCGTTTATAAAACGGATAAATAAAAATTTGTCAAGAGACGCGAAGTAAATGATGCCGTCTTCTAAGACCACTAAAAAGATTAAACGTTATTCTTACACCAATAAGTCGTCCTCGTGCTCGCGCAATCGACCCTGGAGATTACGCGTACGAGAACGATAGATGCACCGGTAAAAGCCATTGAGGAAAGGTGGTAGGGGGAGAAAATGTACGAACGTTTTACGGAACGGGCACGGAAAGTGCTCTATCTCTCCCAGCAGGAGGCCAAACGTCTGGGCCATAATTACGTGGGGACCGAACACCTCTTGCTCGGCCTGGTGGCCGAAGGCGAGGGTGTGGCGGCCCCGGCTTTGAAGTCGCTCGGCATCAACCTCCAGAAGGTCCGCCGCGCAGTGGAGAAGATCATCGGCACCGGCGACGCGCCGTATCTGGGCGAGGTCACCCTTACCCCGCGGGCCAAACGCGTCCTCGAACTGGCCATGGATGAAGGTCGACAGCTCGGCCATAATTACATCGGGACCGAGCACATCATCCTCGGGCTCATCCGCGAGTCCGAAGGGGTGGCGGCCCAGGTCTTGAAGAACATGGGCGCGGACCTGGAGAAGGTCCGTCGGCAGGTCCTCTCCCAGCTCGGCGGGACGGCCGCCTCGCCGGTCGGCGGGGGCGGACCCCAGGCCACCCAGACGTTGAACCAGTTCGGGCAGGACCTGACGGAGATGGCCCGCATCGGGAAACTCGATCCGGTCATCGGCCGGGAAGCGGAGATCGAACGCGTGATCCAGATCCTCTCCCGCCGGACGAAGAACAACCCGGTCTTGATCGGGGAGCCCGGCGTGGGGAAGACGGCCATCGCCGCCGGGCTCGCCCAGAAGATCGTCCGGGGCGATGTGCCGGAGGTCCTAAAAGGGAAACGGGTGGTCACCCTGGATATGGGGAGCCTCATCGCCGGGACGAAGTATCGGGGGGAGTGCGAGGAACGCCTGAAGAAGATCATCGACGAGGTACGCAATTCCGGGGACGTCATCCTCTTCATCGACGAGATGCATACCTTGGTCGGCGCCGGCGCCGCCGAGGGGGCCATCGACGCGGCGAACATCTTAAAGCCCGCCTTGGCCCGCGGGGAGCTCCAGTGCATCGGCGCCACCACGCTCGACGAATACCGGAAACACGTGGAAAAGGACGCCGCCCTGGAGCGGCGGTTCCAGCCCATCATGGTCGGCGAGCCCACCCGCGAGCAGGCCATCGAGATCCTGAAAGGCCTGCGTGACCGCTACGAGGCCCATCACCGGGTGAAGATCACCGACGGGGCCATCCGGGCCGCGGTCTACCTCTCGGACCGTTACATCACCGACCGTTTCCTGCCGGATAAGGCCATCGACCTCATCGACGAGGCCTCCTCCCGCGTCCGGTTGCGGGCCACCATCGATCCGCCGGACTTAAAAGATCTGGAAGAGAGGGTCAAGGCGGCCCAGAACGAGAAGGAGGCGGCCATCCAGAACGAGGAGTTCGAGAAGGCGGCCAGGCTGCGCGACGAGGAGCAACGGTTGCGCGCGGAGCTCGAAGAACAGCGGCGGAACTGGCAGAGCAAACGCTGCCTCGACGAACCGGAGGTCACCGAGGAAGAGATCGCCGAGGTCGTCTCGAGCTGGACCCAGATCCCCGTGGCCAAACTGCAGGAAGAGGAGACCGAACGTCTGCTCAAAATGGAGGAAATCCTCCACCAGCGGGTTATCGGCCAGGACGAGGCCATTGCCGCCGTGGCGCGGGCCATCCGGCGGGCGCGGGCCGGGCTCAAGGATCCGAAGCGGCCCATCGGTTCCTTCATCTTCCTCGGGCCCACCGGCGTGGGCAAGACCGAGCTGGCGCGGGCTTTGGCCGAGGCCCTCTTCGGGGACGAGAACGCCATGATCCGGCTCGATATGTCGGAATACATGGAACGGCATACGGTCTCGCGGTTGGTCGGTGCGCCGCCCGGCTACATCGGTTACGAGGAAGGCGGCCAGCTCACCGAGAAGGTCAGGCGGAAGCCCTACTCCGTGGTCCTTTTGGACGAGATCGAGAAGGCCCATCCGGAAGTCTTCAACGTCCTCCTCCAGGTCATGGAGGACGGCCGGCTCACGGACGGGCACGGCCGGACGGTCGACTTCCGGAACACGGTCATCATCATGACCAGCAACGGGGGCGCGAACCTCATCGAGCGTGCCGGACCCATCGGTTTCCGGGCTACGGCCGAGGACCGGGCCGAGGACGAGTACCAGAAGATGAAAGAGAGGGTCACCGAGGAGCTGAAGCGGACCTTCAGGCCGGAGTTCTTGAACCGCGTGGACGAGGTCATCGTCTTCCGGCCCCTGACCAAGGAGCAGATCGCGGCCATCGTCGATCTCATGCTGCGCGCGATGGCGAAACAACTGGCCGAGAAGGGCATGACCATCGAGGTCACACCGGCGGCCAGGGAGCTCCTGGCGAAGGAGGGCTTCGATCCCAACTTCGGCGCGCGGCCGTTGCGCCGGGCGATCCAGCGCATGATCGAGAATCCGCTCTCCGAGGAGATCCTGGCCGGGAGGATCAAGCTCGACGATAAGGTCGGGGTGGACGCGGAGGACGGCCGGCTGGGCTTTAAGCCGGTGCGGTGACGGACTTCGTTATGGGGCGGGGGCATTTCCCGCCCCTTTTGGCGGAGTCCGGTTGCGGCTAACTGAGTTATACACGACGCGTGTCGCCTAATCACCTGAAAACCAGGATGTTTTCCCACATGCCCAGCGGTCAATGTTGCCCTGGACTTGGACATAAGAAGTCGCGCCCATAAGCCCGTTCTCCGAGCGACGAGCGACAAACTGCGAGCTGCTAGATTACCTCCCCCCCCCTTCTCGCCGCCTCCCGCCGGAGCCGCGAATCGGGATTCACCGCCACGGGGTGGCCGGCCATGAGGAGGAGCGGGAGATCTTGAATGCCGTCAGCGTAGACGAAAGCCTCGGATAGGTCGAAACGGGTGCCGGTCCGCTCCTCTTCGGCCAGGTAGCTCCGGAGCGCCTCGACCTTTCGCGGGCCGATGATATGCCTCCCCATGCCCGCGCATCTGGTTTCCTCCATCAGGATCTCGGTGCCGATCCAGGCACCGGCGCCGAGCCGCGCGGCCACCGCGGCGAGAAACGGCGCGTAGGCGCCGGAGAGGATGACGCCCCGGTCGCCGGCGGCAAGATGCGCCTCGAGGCGGGCCAGGACCAGTGGGTTGAAACGCGGCGCCGCCTCCTCCGCGCATTGGCGGAAAAATTCCTCCATTTCATGCCGGTCCATCCCCCGCATGAGCCCGACCAGGCCCCGGGCAGCCAGGGTCATCATGTCAAGGCGCCACAGGCCGAGCTTGTAGGCCAGATACCCCGGGACCGAGCGCGCCGTATAAAACCGGACCGCCCTGCGCATCCGCCGGTCGCGCCGGGCCAGGACACGGAGGAAGAGACGGATCGTCTCTCCCTGATAGATGGTGCCGTCGAAATCGAAGACGGCCAGGCGCATTGTGGAACACCTCGCATGATGTGGCTGGGGTTTTCGGCATCGGAAGCCTTCTTCCATCCATAGTTTTCTTGGAGTGATCTGCGATTTCCTCCCGTATTCCAAGAACACCTTACCTGCCATGTATCTCTTCGATCACTCAGCAAGATCCCCGCTCAGAAGACGGTCCGGTGTCATTCATTCTCACGGCACCGGAAATGGGTTTGAGCGCTGTGATGATTATTTTCCGAGATTTTTTCTCCCAAAGTATTGTATTATTACCCATCATGGTTATAATAGAGTTTACATGAGAGAAAAAATCTCCGGAGGCGATGACGATGCTTATCCGCTTTACCCTGGAAAACTGGACATCGTTCCGGGATCCGGTTACCTTTTCCATGATCGCCGATCGGGAAAAACAGCACCGGGAACGGGTCCCCCGCGTGGAAAACTACCGCCTGGGAATGCTGCCGATCGCGGCCATCTACGGAGGGAACGCCTCGGGCAAGACCAACTTCTTCAAAGCGCTCTCCTTTGCGAGTAACCTCGTAGTCCGGGGCACTCGGCCTGAGAGCATCATCCCGGTTGAAATCTTCCGCCTGGATCCGCAAAAAGCGGAACAGCCGGCCTGCTTCACCTTCGAACTGCTTGTGGAGGAGACGATCTATGAATATAGCTTCGCCGTCACCCATAAAGCCGTCCTGGAAGAAAAACTGGTCCGGATAACTACAACCGATGAGAAAGTACTATACCATCGTCATAACGGTGCTCCACATTTCGATAAAAAACTTCCAAACCTTGATTTCATGAACTTCGCCTTTCAGGGGACGCGGGATAATCAGCTTTTTCTTACTAATGCCATTCATCAAAAAGTGAAGACCTTTAAATCGATCTACGATTGGTTCAAAAATCTAACGTTCATCGCACCAGACTCGCGGTTTGAACCCTTTGAACAGTTCTTTGACGAAGGACATTCCCTCTACGCGGCCATGAATAAGCTTCTTCCCCGTCTCGATACCGGCATCATGCGTTTAGGCGGTGAAGAAATTAATTTTGAAAACCTCATTCTGCCCGAAAACCTTAAAGCAAAATTAAAGGAAGAAATTAATCAAGAAGAGGTTGTAAAAATAGCCGTAGAACCGTTTGGAGAACGATTTATAATTACTAGAAAAAACGGGGAACTATATGCTAAGAAACTATTCACTTATCATTTTAAAACCGACGGTTCATTAGCCAGATTCGAGATCCAGCAGGAGTCGGATGGAACGAAACGGATCATCGA
>JAAYXC010000164.1 GCA_012516115.1 Bacillota bacterium
TACCGACGGGCCCCAGTCCATTACCCCCGCGGAAATCGCCGCCCTGATGGCCTCGATGGAAGCCCCCCTGGACCGTCATCGGTTCGTTTTTCCCCGGCCGATCGACCGTACTCCTTCCACGGACTTCCAAACGATCCTCGACGCGGCCCGGGAAGGCCACCGCTACTTTCCCGTCTATTATCGTTTCGTCCACGATGAGCTCACCCCGGTGGGCGTCTATCGCCGCCTGGCCGATAGGGGCCCTTGTTTCCTCCTCGAAAGCGTGGAGTCGGATGCCCACGGAGTGGGTCGTTATTCTTTTTACGGCGACCGGCCCCTTCTCCGTCTCGCCGATCACGGCGGATATTTGACCTGGGAAGGAAGATCGCCCGGCCAAAAGCCCTCCCAAGGCGACGTCCTCGTGGCCTTGAGGGGGGCCATGGCGGGGTTCGCCGTGGCCCCGGCCCCGGAATTGCCCCGTTTTTACGGTGGCGCGGTGGGTTACCTCGGCTACGGTTACGTCCATCAACGCGAACCCATTCCTTACACGCGACCGGACCCCATCGGGACCCCCGATGCTTTCTGGATGATCCCCGAAAGACTGGTGATCCTCGACCACGTGACGCGCACGGTGACCGTGGTCGTCCTGGCCCCCGCCGATCTCATCGGATTTGAAAGCGCCCGGGCCCTCATCGCCGAGACCGTCCAGGCGCTGGGCAAGAATCCTCCCCCCGAAAAGAAGGAAGCAGCCGAAACGGGCCCGATGGCCGCCAATACCGCCCAGGAAGACTTCGTCCGGGCCGTCCTCGCGGCCAAAGAAGCCATCGCCGCCGGCGAGATCTTCCAGGTCGTCCTCTCCCGCCGCTTAAGCGTTCCCTATCGCGGCAAGGCCCTGGCCCTCTACCGCGCCCTCCGAGCCGAGAATCCTTCTCCCTATCTCTTCCTTCTCGACGGCGGGGAATTCCAGGTCATCGGGTCCTCCCCCGAGACCATGGTCAGGCTGGAGGACGGCCTGGCCGAAGTCAAACCGTTGGCCGGCACGCGACCCCGGGGCACGGATCCGGAGACCGACCGGCGGCTCGAGGCCGAACTGCGGGCCGACGAAAAGGAACTGGCGGAACACGTGATGCTCGTCGATCTCGGCCGTAACGACCTCGGCCGCGTCTGCCGTCACGGCACGGTGCGCGTCCCGGAACTCATCACCGTGGAACGCTTCTCCCGCGTCATGCACCTCGTCTCCCGGGTCACCGGGGAGCTCGCCCCCGGCCGGGACGCCTTCGACCTTCTGGCTGCCACCTTCCCCGCGGGCACCCTTACCGGCGCGCCGAAGGTCCGCGCCATGCAGATCATCGCCGCGCTGGAACCGCACGAACGCGGGATCTACGGCGGGGCGGTCGGGTATTTCGGTTTCAACGGCAACATGGATACCTGCATCGCCATCCGGACGATCGTCCTCAAGGACGGCGTCGCCCACGTCCAGGCCGGGGCCGGGATCGTGGCCGACTCGGATCCCCTGCGCGAATTCGCCGAGACCACCCACAAAGCGGCGGCCGTCCTTACCGCCATCCGGCGCGCCGGGGAGGGAGAGTTATGATCCTCATTATCGACAACTACGACTCCTTCGTCTACAACCTGGCGCAATACTTCGGCGAACTGGGGGCCGAGGTGGAAGTGGAAAGAAACGACGCCCTCGATCTGGCGGAGATGGAACGACGCGGCCCCACCCATCTCGTGGTCTCGCCCGGCCCGGGCCGACCGGAGGAAGCCGGTGTGAGCATGGCCGCCATCCGTCATTTCGCCGGCCGTATCCCCATCCTCGGCGTCTGCCTGGGGCACCAGGCCATCGGCGCGGTCTTCGGCGGCAAGGTGGTGCGTTACCGACCCATCCACGGCAAGACCTCCCTCATCACCCACGACGGGGAAGGGATCTTCGCCGGGCTCCCCAATCCCCTGCGTGCCACCCGCTACCATTCCCTGGTGGTCGACCGGGCGACGCTCCCGGACGAACTCCGCGTGACCGCCACCTGCGAACCGGAGCTCGTCATGGGCCTGGCCCATCGTCGGTGGCCGGTCTTCGGCGTCCAGTTCCACCCGGAATCGATCCTCACCGAAGCCGGCCACGCCTTACTCCGCAACTTCCTTACGACCGGTATTCCCATCTCACCCGGCCGTGTCCCGATTTAGTTCCGTTTTTCACCCGGGTTATTCTGCGTTAAAACAGAACGGAGGCGAGGATTCATGATCAAAGAGGCCATCGAGCAGATCCTGGCGGGCCGTCACCTGAAGGCGGAGGAAATGGCTGCGGTCATGGACGAGGTCATGAGCGGCCTGGCCACGCCGGCCCAGATCGGGGGGCTCCTCACCGCTTTACGCATGAAGGGCGAGACCCCCGCCGAGATCGCGGGCGCGGCCCGGACGATGCGGGCCAAGGCGACCAAAGTGGAGGTGGAGACCGATCGCCTCCTCGACACCTGCGGCACCGGGGGCGACGGGAAACGGACCTTCAACATCTCCACGGCAGTGGCCTTGGGCCTGGCCGGGGCGGGGATCCCCGTGGCCAAACACGGCAACCGGGCCGTCTCAAGCGGTTGCGGCAGCGCCGACGTGCTGGAGGCCCTCGGGGTTAAGATCGACCTCACCCCGGAAAAAGTGGCCGAATGTATCCGCCGGACCTCCTTCGGCTTCCTCTTCGCCCCCATCTACCACACGGCCATGCGCCATGCCGTGGGACCCCGGCGCGAACTTGGTTTTCGAACCATCTTTAACCTCCTGGGACCGCTCACCAACCCCGCCGGGGTGAGGCGCCAGGTCCTGGGCGTCTTCGACGCCGGACTGCTCCGGCCCATGGCCGAGGTCCTCCGGGACCTGGGAACCGTGCATAGCTTGGTCGTCCACGGCGCCGGCGGCACCGACGAACTGACCCTGGCCGGCCCCAATCTGGTCTGCGAATGTCATGAAAACGGCGCGATCCGGGAATACACCGTCTCCCCCACGGATTTTGGCTTGAGCGGGGCTCCCCTGGAAGCGCTCACCGGTGGGGATGCGGCCAAAAACGCCCAGATCTTGCTGGAAGTGCTGGACGGCCGGCCCGGCCCCTGCCGTGACGTGGTCCTCCTCAATGCCGCCGCCGCCTTCATCGCCGCCGACGAAGTGGAAGATTTCCGGGAAGGAATTGAGCGGGCGGCGGAGGTCATCGATACGGGTGCGGCCCGGGCCACGCTGGAGAACCTGCGGCGGATGACGGCGGCTTGATTTTGTGGGACGGGGAAGAAGATGTCGTTTCTCGACCAGGTCCTGGCGGCCAAACGGGCCGAAATCCGGGAACGAAAGAGGAAGTCACCGGCTTCTGCGCTCCTTAGGGAATTATCGGACGAGAGGCGGAGTTTCTCCGCCGCCTTGAAGAGGGAGGAGCTCGCCGTCATCGCCGAGATCAAACGGGCTTCTCCCTCGCGGGGGGTCCTGGCGCCCGATCTCGACCCGGCCCGCCTTCTCGCCCGGTATGAAGAAGGCGGCGCGGCCGCGGTCTCGATCCTCACCGAAAGGGAGTTCTTTCAAGGGAGCCTGGAAGACCTCGCGGCGGCGCGGCGCCTGACGCACCTCCCGCTTTTGCGCAAAGACTTCATCATCGACCCATATCAGATCGTGGAGGCCGCGGCCGCAGGGGCCGACGCGGTGCTTTTGATCCTGGCCTGTCTGAGCCCGGCCCAACTCCAAGAGCTCCAGGCGGCCGCAGGGGAGCTCGGCCTGGAGGCCTTGGTGGAGATCCATGACGAGGCGGAGCTGGAGACGGCCGTGGGGGCAGGTGCCCGGATTATCGGGATCAACAGCCGGAACCTCCGCACCCTGGCCGTAGAACCGGAGCGACCTTTTCGTCTTCTTCCCCTCTTACCGGCCGGGGTGATCAAGGTGGCCGAAAGCGGGATCGCCCGGCCCGCCGAGGCGGCCGCCCTGGCCGCAGCCGGGGCCGATGCGATCCTGGTCGGCGAGGCCCTGGTGCGGAGCGGTGACCCGGCCGCGCTTATCGCCGCCTTCCGAAAGGGAGAAAGAGCATGCTCTTCGTCAAGATCTGCGGGCTGACCGAGATACGCGGGGCCGAAGCGGCGGCCGCGGCCGGCGCGGACGCGGTGGGTTTCGTCTTTGCCCCTTCCCCGCGCCAGGTAACCCCTGCCCAAGCGTACGAGATCGGCCGGCGCCTCCCCCGCCGCGTCCTGCGTGTGGGGGTCTTTGTCTCCCCTTCTCTGGAAGAACTCCGCCGGGCCGTGGAGGAGGCCGAACTGGATCTGGTCCAGGTCCACGGCGATCTGCCCGCCTCGTTCTGGGAGACCTTCGGCCCCCGGGCCATCAGGCCCGTGGCGGTGGGCCAGACCCCTCCCA
>JAAYXC010000165.1 GCA_012516115.1 Bacillota bacterium
GCCCAACTACCACAAGCACAAGGCAGCGAACTCCCCGGTTTCTTCGCCAAAAGTAAAGCCGTCTCCTGCAGCCGCTTCACCAACCGCCGGTCTTTCATCGCCACATGGGCGAATTCATTCACAATCGTTGGGATTTCATCTCCAGAATAATCGATCTTTACTCTCGGCATTTGAACTCCTTCCCTATGTTTTTAGGGAAAGAGTTCAAATTTCATTGAAATTCTCCTTGTCTAAAATTAAAATTTAACTAGATGCACAAGATGCAATTGTTTAACAATATTATTACCCCTTACCCCCATTGATAAATTAAATGATATGGGTAATGTATAGCCCGGATGGAGGGAGGAACGGCCTGTACCATCTGTGCCAACGCCTGCCGATCCCCGAGGGCGGGCTCGGTTACTGCGGCCTGCGGCCCAGTTGCCGGGGAAAGCTGGTCCATTTCGTCAACGCAAAAAAGGCCAGCCTCGCCTGGTATTACGATCCGCTCTCCACGAACTGCGTGGCGGCCTGGGCCTGCGGGGAAAAAGACGCTCGCCGCGGAAAGAACCTGGTCGTCTTCTACCACGGCTGCCCCTTCGACTGCCTCTTCTGCCAGAACTGGCACCACCGGGAGGAGGTAGAGCGGTTAGGGAAAGCAGCCATCGAATCGACCCCGGGGGAGGAGCGCGGGCAAGAGAAGGGAGGAGGGTTCACGAGCCCGGCCGAACTGGTCGCCCAGGTGGATGAGAGACCAGGTGCATCTGCTTCTTCGGCGGGGACCCCGTGCCCCAGATCCACCACGCCCTGGCCGCCGCGCGGCTGGCCTTGGCCGAAAAGAAGGTCCGCATCTACTGGGAGACGAGCGGCGGCATGCATCCGCGCTTTCTTCCCGTTCTGGCCGAGACGACCCTCTCTTCCGGGGGCACGATCAAGTTCGACCTTAAAGCGGCAAGCCACGCGATCCACTTCGCCCTCTGCGGGGTGGGGAACGAAAGGACCCTGGCCAACTTCGCCGCTTTGGCCGAAAATATGGCCGTACGCGCGGGACCCGCCCCTGCTCGTGGCGGCGACACTCCTCGTCCCCGGGTACGTTGACCGGCGCGAAGTAGGGGAGATCGCCCGCTGCATCGCCTCCTTGGACCCGGAGATCCCCTATACCCTTCTGGCCTTCCACCCCGCCTTCTATCTCGCCGATCTACCCCCCACTTCCCGGCGGCACGCCGAGGAGTGTTTGGAGGAAGCGAGGAGGGCCGGATTAAGGCGGGTAGAATTGGGCAACGTCCATCTGTTGGGGCGTGATTATTGAGAAGTGGAGGATGAAGAACGGGGACAAGAAGAAGGAGGAAGTCTTGCCGTTTGTGGGTCGAGGTGTTATCTTGGTGGTGTAAGGATAACGATTCAGCCACTTGGCTCGGTGGGGACGGTCTTTATCATGCGTGCGCTCGTCAAAGACTGGGATCCCTTCGAGGACTGGCGCGGACGGTCTCTGCTCCTTTCCTTTGTCGGCGCCATGCACGCGCTGGCGTATTTTCAGTTCCGCCAGCAGAGGGTCGTCTCGTTACCTCTCCACTGGAACGGACAGTTGTTATTCCTTCTCGCCCTCTCCCTCGGGCTCGCCGGGGTCCTCTCCTTGACCCGCGAACGATTTCACGTTTGGCTTATCCTGTTAGGCCGGGCGGTCCTGCTCTTGGGCATGGGCTTGCCGATGGGGCCATTCTTATGGTTCGAGGGGACACTCCTCGCCAGTCTGATCGTGGAGAGCAGCTTTTATACCGGGCTCTTCGGCGGCCTGATTTATTCACTCACGTTGATTATTGTAACCATCTTGTTTCAGCGATCTTTCATGGCCTGGGATGTTCATCTCTCCGCTCCGGCTTCGCATGACCTCTTCCAGTTCGCTCTGATGGCCTGTCTGATCAGTGGTTTGGTTTTTCTTCTCCGTTACCTTTGGGAAGCGCTGTCTTCTCTCCGCCAACGGAACCAGGCGCTCTACGAGGCCGGGCATCGCCTGGCCCAGGCCAACCTCCGTCTACAGGAGTTCGCCGCCGTGGCCTCCCAGGAGGCCACGATCAAGGAGCGGCAACGCCTGGCGCGCGAGCTTCACGACAGTACTGCTTATACCCTCGCCAACCTGCTCATGATGCTTGAGGCCTCGCTCGATCTGGCGGGGGGAGAGCTCTCGACTTTACTTAGGCATCTCGAGCGCACCCGCGACCAGGCCAAGGAGGGTTTGGTCTCGATCCGCCAGGTTCTGCAGGATCTCCGCACGGACCAGGACAAGGAGATGGCCGGCATAAAGGGAGTACAGCGGCTAGTAGAAGCCTATAGACAGGCCACCCAGATCGAGGCCACGGTCCATGTGTCCGGGGAGCTCCCGGAGAGCATGGGCGAAGAGGTGGATCAGGCCATCTATCGCCTTGTCCAGGAGGGTTTGACCAACGCGCTCCGTCATGGAAGGGCCACGAGGGTGATGGTCTCTTTTGCCCGGGTGAAGAAAGGAGTTAGGGTGCAGATCAAAGACAATGGTATCGGCGCGGGTGAGGTTAAGGAAGGCTACGGTCTGACCGGCATGCGGGAAAGGATAGAACGGCTCGGTGGCCAGTTAAAGACCTTAAGTGAACCGGGGGCCGGTTTTCTGCTCAGCGCGTGGATTCCCTGGGATGAAATGTGAAAGATGGTGAGCCCTTTTAGATCGGGGGAGTCTAAATGGAGAAGATCAAGGTGGCGCTTGTCGACGATCAGGTTCTATTCTTGGAGAGCCTCCGCACGGTTCTCTCGACCCGGGCCAAGGATCTCAAGGTGGTCGGCGTGGCGCATAACGGGGAGGAGGCCATCAGGCTCATCGAAGAAGAGCGGCCGGACGTGGTCTTGATGGATATACGAATGCCGGGAATGGACGGGGTGCTAAGCACCCGCCTGATCAAGCAGAAGTACCCGCAGATCCGAGTTCTGATGCTCACCATCTTCGACGATGACGAGTATGTGGTGGAGGCTTTGCGCGTCGGGGCCTCAGGTTATCTGCTCAAGGAGATGCCACCGGCGGAGCTTATTGCGGCGGTGAGGGCGGTGGCGAAAGAGACCGGAGTGCTGATCTCCCCGCGGATCGCGTCGAAACTCGTCTCGAAGTTGGTCAACTTGCGGGGGGAAGGGAAAGCGGGGGTTCACGAAACGGGCGAAGCGCCCCCGTGGCTCAAGGAATTGAGCCCGCGGGAGAGGGAGATCCTAGGCCTTATCGCGCGGGGCCTTGACAATAAAGAGATCGCGGAGCGTCTGCACCTGGCCGAACAGACGGTAAAGAATTACGTCAGTCTGATCTACGACAAGATAGGGGCGCGGGATCGGGTCCAGGCTTCGCTCATGGCCCTTGAAGCCGGACTGGTGAAGATAGAAGGGGATTGATGGGGTATATTGTCCTGGGTTACCGAAACGCTCGGCGCCCCGCGGCGCCGTTTTTCTTCGTCGGCTTCGAGGGTCGCCGTACCGGTACTCCAATACCGGTCCCCAGGCGGAGATGGAAGCGGATCGAGTACTCCGGTAAGCAGACAGGGAGCCGTCCGGGGTTATACAATGGACTTATCCGGGAGCGTGAGGCCGGGGGTTCCCTCGGCTATGCCTGCGGGGGGATCCGGCCGGCATAACGTTGGAGGCTACCGGTCTTTCCCCACGATCTGGTTCTTCTTGGGAAGAGGCTCCTACCGGGCCACACACAATCGGTAAAGGAGGTGAAACCCTCCCCTAGGCGTGGATGAAGATCTTCGGCGGCTGGAACCCTGACGAACGATTTTGAGGAGGGATGCTTCAGGTGAAGATGAAGAGGTGGATGTTGTCCATATTGTTCCTGGGCTCCTTGCTTCTCCCACTGGCATTTGGCACCATCTTCGCAGCGGATAAGATCACCTTGGAGGTCTGGCACGTCCACAACGCGGCCAACTCCCGCGACGGCGCGGCCATGGAGGAGGTATACCGGGAGTACGAAAAGGCCCATCCGGGCATCAAGATCAACCTGAACGCAATGACCTACGCCGATCTGCGCCAGAAGGCCCTGGTCGCCGGACAGGCCGGACAAGGCCCGGACGTCCTGCACATGCTTGTGGAATGGGTGGCAGAATTCGCCAAGGCGGGGATTATCACGGACATCACCAACTGGGTCGATGAATGGGAAGACGAGGATAAGTTTCCGGAAAGTACCTGGCAGGTGACCAGGGTTGATGGCAGATGTTACGGGATTCCTAGTGTCGCCAGTACTCGTCTTTTGCTCTACCGCGAAGATCTCTTCAAGAAGGCCGGGATCAAAGCGCCACCGAAGACTTGGAGTGAGCTGCGCGCGGTGGCCAAGAAACTGGCCAGCAATAATATGGCAGGGTTTGCCTTCTGTTCCGCCACCACCGCCATCCGTGGTCCCCAGGAGTTTTTGGTTTTCTTGTGGTCGACCGGCGCCGAGCTGGTGAAGAAGGAAAACGGTAAATACGTTCCGGGCTTTACAGTAGAGCAGGTGCAGTCCGTCTTTCAGCTCTACTACGATCTGATCTTCGTCGACAAGGCCGTGCCGCTTTATACCCGCGGCTGGGAATGGCAGAACCTCGACCAGGCTTTCGAGGCCGGAACCGTAGCCATGTGCCAGAACGGTTCTTGGATGCTCTACCGTGCCGAGAGGGCCAAGACGGGCAAGATGTGGAAGACGGCGCCCTTCCCCTATAGTAAGGTTCCTGCTACCTATCTAGAGGTCAAAGTAGAGGGTATCGGAGCATTCTCCAAATATAAGAAGGAAGCCTGGGATCTGCTGAAGTTCGTTTATAACAAGGAAAACATGGCCCGCATTACGAAGTACGATAACCTGCCGTCCCGTTCCGACGTCATGAACCTGCCGTTCTACACGTCCGATCCGGTGTGGAAGAAAGCCTTTATGGAGGTTATACCGACGGGCCATACCGTGCCGCCCATACCTTTGACCCCGATCTTGCGCGCTTCCATGGAAGGGGTTCAAGAAGTCATCTACGAACGGATGAAGCCTGCAGAGGCGGCCAAGGTTTTCTACGACAAAGTGGCCGAATATTTGAAGACTCTATAATTCGTTAGTCTCGGAGGGCTGATCTCTGAGCGGTGGGGCCGCAAAACGCGGTGGTTCATCGTGCTTTTGCGGCCCCCTCTGTTAAGGTCCTCGTGGCGCGGTAGAAGACGTCCCGAACGGTGTGGATGGGAACCCTGGCCCGGCCATGGAGCGCCAGGCCACTGCGAAAAGAAACTGCCTCTGGAGGAGGAAACTTCGTGGGCACTCCTGAATTGGTAGAAAGACGAAAGAATCTTTCTCTCCCCAGATTATTGCCCTATCTCTACCTGATGCCGCTCATTGTCTTGGTGGGAGTAGTAATAGTTTATCCGTTTTTCCATGCCATTTTACTCGGTTTTTGGCAGAAGGATATATTAAAAGCTGCCGGGACCAGGTTTATTGGTTTGGATAATTATGTAAAACTTCTTACCGGGGAGCGGAATTTCTGGCTGGCCCTGAGGAATTCCATTGTGTTCACCATGTGCTCCGTCTTCTTAGAATACGTACTCGGCCTGGTCTCCGCCTTGACCTTGAACAGCAAGTACATTAGGGCCCGGAATTTCTTCCGTGCCCTCATCCTGCTCCCGTGGATCATACCGATCGTCGTCAATTCTTTAATGTGGAAGTTCATGCTCGCGCCGAACTTTGGTTTCATCGGTCAGTTACTTGCCGCCGTGGGGTTAAAATGGTTCCAGACCGTGAATTGGCTGGGTGATGTAAACCTCGCCCTGCCTACCGTGATCCTGGTGAATGTCTGGCGGAGTTTTCCTTTCTATACGATTGTAATATTGGCCGGGCTGACCCTCATCCCCCAAGAGCTCTATGAGGCGGCCGCGATCGACGGCGCCAAGAGATGGCAGAGGTTTTCCCACATCACCTTCCCGTTACTCAAGGGCGTCTCGGGCGTGGTGGTGGTTCTCCATATCATCTGGACCTTCATCAACTTCGACGTCATCTACCTCTTGACGGGCGGCGGCCCCCTCTATTCGACGGAGGTTCTTCCGACCTTATTGTATCGGAAGGCCTTTGAGGAATTCAGCTTCGGATATGCTTCGAGTATAGGTGTGGTCATGCTCTTGATCTTGATGTTCATCGTCGGCAAATTCTATACGAAAGTGATCATAAATAGGCAGTAGTAGGAGTGGTGTCGGTGAAGAACCAGAAAAGAAGATTGGAATGCTTGGCTGCATATACCGTTCTGTTGTTCTTTATAATTTTTGTCGGTTTTCCTTTTATATGGATGATAGCCACTTCATTCAAATATGATGAAGATATACTTGCCGGCGGTCTAAGTATTTTGCCGCTGAAAATCACTTTTCAGCATTATATCAATGTGTTTGTACACGGGAATCTGGGGACTTATTTTAAAAATAGTGTTATAGTGGCTGGCTTTACCGTCATTTTAAGTTTTATTGCTGTGATTCCGGCTGCTTACGCTTTATCAATTTTAAAAACAAAAACCTCCCATATATTATCGCGAACAATTCTTTTATTTCAGATGATGCCAGGAGTTTTACTGTTAATTCCGCTTTATATTACTA
>JAAYXC010000166.1 GCA_012516115.1 Bacillota bacterium
GTCGGAGGGCGGGCCGCAGCCGAAAGCGGATCAGCGTGCGTCAAGGAGATCCTACGCGAATGAGAGGCTTCCTGGCCGACAGCTTCCTTACCGTTTACGCCGGCTTGCCCGGCATTTTTCTTGATGGCCTTTGGTTTGGCAAAACGAGAGGATTAAAAGTCTTGACTCTTCATACATTTCCGTGGATTTTGAGATAAAGTTGTAAAACTACCATTCTACATCCACCCGCCGAGCCGATAAGCCGTTCTGGTCGAGGGCCTAGGGCCTTGGGTTGGCTTTTATAATCGACAAGCGGCGCAAGTCCTCTATCACCCGGCCGGGCTAAAGCTCGAACTTACCGGCGAGACGTTCAAAGTGGGCGCGTAAGCGCCCGGTAAAGCCTCGTCCCAAACAGCGTCCCGAACCCATCATCCGATGATCTCCTCCGGCGTCACCGGCCGGATGCCTTCGTAGCCGGTCAAATCACCGGGGTTGTAAGTGCAGATGGTCTCCATATCCGCGGCCCGCATCTGCGCCACGAGCCAGGCATCGAAGATCCCCCCACCTTTGACCGGTTTTTCGGCCAAAACTTCCGGCAGGTAATCCAGGGCCTTCTTCCCCACCTCGAAGACCGGAAAGATGGCCCGCCAGGCCGCGACCTGTTCCAAGGCCTCCCCGGGGGTCAGGGGAGAGGCCACCCGCCGCCCGTCCGTGACCACGGCGAAGAATTCGAGTAACACTTGCGGCACGAGGCCGCAACGCCACCTCCCCGCGCGGGCCGCTTCCACGAAAGCCCGCGCGGCTCCGTGCTGCGGCGCATCGGCATTGATGGCATAGACGAGGACGTTGGTGTCGATCAGGATCATCATTCCAGCCTGCCCCGGTAGAGCCCATCGCGCGTTCCGAGCTTTACCGGACCGAGATGGAAACGGCCCAATTCCACCGTCTTCTCCATCTCGTCCAGATAGCGGCCGAGCGCCTCCAGGACCAGCTCGTTCTTGGGCCGGCCGGTGCGCTTCGCCGCCCGCTCGAGGGCCGCCAGAAGGTCTGCACGGTCTTTGGGGATGTAGATGTTCATCTGCATCGAAGATCACCTGGAACCAGGTTATCATATTTTATAGATAAAGTCAATATAAATACACCGCGGAGGCCAACGACAAGATTGACCATCCATATTTTGACCGTCGATTATAACCGTGTCATACGACTTGCCTCAGCCCGCCCGTTCCCCGGCGTAGGCCCCGGCGAACTGGCTGTTGTAGAGCTCCGCGTAGAAGCCGTTCCTGGCCATGAGCTCGCGGGGGTTCCCCATCTCCACGATGCGGCCTGCGTTCATCACCAGGATCGTCTCGGCATTGCGGATGGTGGAGAGCCGGTGGGCGATGACGAAGCTGGTCCGGCCCTTCATCAGCTCGGCCATGGCCCGCTGGACGGCCAGCTCGGTCCGGGTGTCCACGTTGCTCGTCGCCTCATCCAGGATGAGGACGGCCGGGTCGGCCAGAAAAGCCCGGGCGATGGTCAGAAGCTGTTTCTCTCCTTGGGAGATATTCGAGGCCTCTTCGTTAATCACCGTCTCGTAACCGGCGGGCAGGGCCCGGATGAAGTGGTCGGCATGGGCCGCCCTGGCCGCCCGGACGATCTCCTCCATGGTGGCGCCTTCGCGGCCGTAGGCGATGTTCTCGCGGATGGTGCCGTGGAAGAGCCAGGTGTCCTGGAGGACCATGCCGAAGAGCCGCCGCAGATCGCCGCGTTTTAAGTCCCTGATGTCGACGCCGTCGACGGTGATCCGGCCGGACTCGACGTCGTAGAAACGCATCAGGAGGTTCACGAGTGTCGTCTTGCCCGCGCCGGTCGGACCGACGATGGCGATGGTCTGCCCCGGCCTGACGTGGAGGTTGAAGTCCTCGATCAAGGGCACGTCTTCCTTGTAACGGAAGCTGACGTGCTCGAAGCGGACCTCGCCCCTTACGGCATGAAGCGCCACGGCCTCGGGCCGATCCGGGGCCTCCTCCGGTTCGTCCAGGAGTTCGAAGACGCGTTCGGCCGAGGCGATGGTCGATTGCAGCACGTTGACGATATTGGCCACCTGGGCGATGGGCATGGTGAACATCCGCTGGTACTGGATGAACGCCGTGATGTCGCCGAGTTGGATCCTTTGTTTGGTGACCATGATCCCGCCGGCGACAGAGATGGCCACATAGCCCAGGTTGTTGATGAAGCCCATCAGCGGGTGGATGATGCCCGAGACGAACTGGGCCCGCCAACCGGCCTCGTAAAGCCGCTCGTTGATCTCTTCAAACTTCTCCACGGCCTGCCGTTCGCGGCCGAAAGCTTTGACGATTTTATGGCCGGTGTACATCTCCTCCACGTGGCCGTTGAGCTCACCAAGCTCCCTTTGCTGGTCGGCGAAGTACCGCTGCGATCTCCGGGCGATGACCGCGGTGAGAAAGGAGGCCAGGGGCAGCGTCGAAAAGCAGATCAGGGTCAGCCAGCCGCTGATGGTGAACATCATGATGACGGCGCCGAGAATGCCCACAAAGGAGGAGATGAGCTGGCCCAAGCTCTGCTGCAGGGTCATGCTGATATTGTCGATGTCGTTGGTCATCCGGCTCATGATCTCGCCGTGGGTGCGGCCGTCGAAATACTTAAGCGGCAGGCGGTCGAGCTTCTCTTTCATCTCCCGGCGCATGGCGAAGACGGTCTTCTGGGCCACGCCGGCCATGGTGAACTGCGAGATATAGGTAAAAAGGGCGCTTAAAACGTAAAGCCCGATAAGCCAAAGGGTAATGCGGCCGATGTACGGAAAGTCGACCTCGGCGGGGAAACCCATCATTCTCATCACCAAGGTCCGGCCGAGACTGGTGATGGCCCGGCCCATGACCTTGGGGGTGACGATGTTCAAGACCATTCCGACGACGGCCGCCGCCAAGACCAGCGCCAGCCGCGGCCACATGGGCTTCAGGTAGAGGATGAGCCGCCTGGCCGTGCCTTTAAAGTCTTTGGGTTTCTCCATCGGCCGGCCGAAGCCGCCGTGCCCGCCGAAGAACCCGCGGGGCCGGCGGCCGGGACCGAACCCGCCCGGCCGCATCGAGGGTTGGTGTACACTTTTCCCTGCGTTCATGCGCTCTCTTCCTCCGGGAGCTGGGATAGGACGATCTCGCGGTAGACCGGGCAGGTTTTCATGAGTTCCCGATGGGTGCCGATCCCGACCACCCGGCCTTCGTCCAGGACCACGATCCGGTCGGCGTCCATGATGGTGCTCACGCGCTGGGCCACGACGATCACCGTGGCTCCGGCCGTCTCCTTGTGCAAGGCCGCGCGCAGCCTGGCCTCGGTCTTAAAGTCCAGCGCCGAGAAGCTGTCGTCGAAGATATATATCTCCGGCTTTCGCACCAGCGCCCGGGCGATGGCGAGCCGCTGCCTTTGCCCCCCGGAGACGTTGGTGCCACCCTGGGCGATGGGGGCCTCAAGGCCGCCTTCCATTTCATTGATGAACTCCATGGCCTGGGCGACCTCGGCCGCGTGGTGGATCTCCTCTTCGGTGGCGTCCTGCTTGCCGTACCTAATGTTATCCGCCACGGTGCCGCTGAAGAGATAGGCTTTCTGCGGGACGAACCCGATCTTCGCCCGCAAGGTTTCCTGGGGCATCTCGCGGACATCCACCCCGTCCACCAGGATCCTCCCGGCGTCGACGGCGTAGAAACGCGGGATCAGGTTGACGAGCGTCGATTTACCCGCGCCGGTGCCGCCGATGATGGCGGTGACCTCGCCCGGACGGGCGCAGAAGGAGACGTCCCTGAGGGCCGGTTCCTCCGCGCCGTGATACCTGAAGGTCACGTGCTGAAACTCGACCCATCCTCTCCGCTCATCGGTACCCTCCGCCACCGGGACCTGGGGGTCTTCGATCTCCGGTTCGATGGCCAGTACTTCCAGGATCCGTTCGGCCGAGGCCTGGGCCCGGGGGACCATGACGAACATCATGGTGGCCATGACGAACGAGATCATGATCTGCATGGCGTACTGGAAGAAGGCCATCATGTTCCCGATCTGGAGGGTACCCCGGTCGACCCTCACCGCCCCGAACCAGACGATGGCGATGATGGCCGCGTTCATGACGAGCATCGTGGAAGGCATCATGAGGGCCATCAGCCGGTTCACGGCAATGGAGGTCTCGGTCAGATCGAGGTTGGCTTCATGGAACCGCCTCTGTTCGTGCTCGATACGGTTAAAGGCCCGGATGACCCGGATACCCTCGAGGTTCTCCCGGATGATCCGGTTGATCCGGTCGATCTTCCGCTGGATGGAGGTAAAAAGCGGAAAACCCCGACGGGTCACGGAGAAGACGATCGCCGCCAGGACCGGCAGTACCACCGCCAGGACCCAGGCCAGGCCCCGGTCCTTGCTTATGGCCATGATGAGGCCGCCGATGCCCATGATGGGCGCCATGGCCATCATGCGTAGCCCGATCATCACCGCCATCTGGAGCTGGGTCACGTCGTTGGTGTTGCGGGTGATAAGGGAAGGGGTGCCGATCTTGTCGAATTCGTGGAGGGAAAACCGCTCCACGTGGGAGAAGATCCGGCTGCGCAGGATCCGGCCGAAGCCCATGGCCGTCCGGGAGGCGAAGAAAGCCGCCGCCACGGCGCAGACCGTCCCCACCAGGGCGACAAAGAGCATCCGACCGCCGACCCGCCAGATGTAATCCACGTCACCCTTCATGATGCCGGTATTGACGATGTCCGACATCAAGGTGGGCAAGGCAAGTTCGGCCATGGCCTGCAGGAAGACGAAGAGTAGCACGAGGGCGATCTGTAGGCGGTAAGGTTTGAGGAAACGGAATAAGAGTCTGAACATAGGGGCCTTTCCCTCCGTTTAACCATGGAGTCCCGTTTTTTTCTTTTCCCGGAGATACGAGACTACTTCGACCATTAATTCCGCGAGAAGGTTGCTTTTTTCTTCTCCGAGATGGGTCACGAGCCCCTCGAAGGAAGCGAGCAAAGCCTTGTGGGCCTCTTCGATGGCCTGGGCGCCTTTCTCGGTAAGCTTGATGCGCACGGCCCGCCTGTCTTCCTTGTCGGCGGTCCGTTCCACGAATCCCCGCTCTTCCAGGCCCTTGATGAACTGCGTGATCGTGGGGGAGGTCACCTTGAGCGAGTCGCTTATCTCCGAGACCCTTATCCCCGGGGCCTCCGGCCCGCCGGCCCGGCCGATGCAGAAGAGGACGTGGGCTTCGCCGGGGGTGAGCCCGGCGATGGGACCCTGGGGCCGGTTGAGCTTGGTAAAGCGGATGAAGGATTCCATAAGCCTTTGGGCGATCTCCCTTTTCCCCGCCTCCATTGCCTTCACCTCGCCCGGCCGGTAGATGGTTTGGCCGATAAATTAGTAAGCAACCTAATTATATGGATCCGGGCGGGGGGTGTCAATGAGATGAAAGGAGGAGATCGCCGAGC
Organism: Bacillota bacterium; assembly: GCA_012516115.1. Taxonomy (GTDB): domain Bacteria; phylum Bacillota; class UBA4882; order JAAYXC01; family JAAYXC01; genus JAAYXC01. The sequence goes on from JAAYXC010000166.1 coordinate 5,430, forward strand.
CGGTCGTCTTCTTTGAGTCCGGGCCCATGCCGACGGCGGCCTAAAGACCGCCGCCACAGCTTGGGAAGGGCCTACGGCCCTGAGAACGCCCTCCGGATAGCCCGAAGGGCTTCCCATGGTGTAGCGGCGTCCTTCAGGGCGCCGCGGGGGTTTCCGGACGGAGGGCGGAAAAGGTGATTTCCAGGCGGCGGGAGATGAATTCCCGGAGGTCCGCGATGAAACCGTAATCGAGGCGCGGGTCCTCGCGGACGACAAAGGGGTGTTGGCATGCGGATCGAGATGAGGCTGGCCGAGCTCATAGAAGGCATGGGCCGGGAAGGCTTGCGGTGGAATATGACGCCGCACAAGTTATCGGTGATGACGGGGATCCGGTACGCGACTATAAGGAGCTTCCTCCATGGTACCTGGAAGCAGATAGGCAGGGAGCAGATCGCCCGGTTGTGCGAGGTCTTCCATTGCCGGCCGGGGGATCTCTTCAAGGTGGTCGAGGAGGAGTAGA
>JAAYXC010000167.1 GCA_012516115.1 Bacillota bacterium
AAGTTATCCATCTTAAAGTAAAATAGCCAGGTGAGCCCTGGCCAGACCGAGGCTTAAGTTTTAAGCCTTCCTACCTTTTTATATTCTTTGACCGGAGGTCGGGCGATGGGAGACCTTCTCTCCCGAGCTCCTCTCCGGCTCCTTTGGCGGCCGAACCAAACCTCCCCTCTCGTCGGCCTCCGTCTCCCCGGCCAAGGCGCGTTCCGCCGCCTCGATCATCCGCTTCACCATCCGCCCGCCGATGGCGCCGGCTTCGCGGGCTGAAAGGTTTCCCCAGTATCCATCCTGGATCTTCGTCGGATCGATGTCGAGCTCCCGTGCCACCTCGTCCCGGAGACGCCGCAAAGCCTGACGGGTGCGGACCAAAACCGGGTCGTCGTTCCGCTTTTTCGAAGAAGTCACTTACCTTTCCCCCTTCTCCATTACTGATCCATCGATTTAGTGTTTCCATCTCCGGGAGAAACAAGCCGCAAGCGTCCCGGACAAAAGGGGGAAAGCGGGGCCAAAATCTCTTACGGACGCCCTTCCCAGGCGAGAAGGTTCCCCACCAGCAACCCGAAACAGAGGGGGAAAACCCAGACCCGGGTAAAATCGAGCATGGCGAAGGCGACAAAGAGGATGAGCACAAGCCGTAGACTCCGGCGAAAAACGGGAGTGGACACCAAACGGCCTGAAACGACATAACTGAAAAGGGCGGCGAAAAGGAGGACCAGGATGACCTGGAATTCGCGCATGGTTCCCAACTCCCGTTGACGAATTGGAGACGGAGACCTCTTCCCAGGCGTGCGACCTGCATCTCTCTTTTTTCTCGCTCGATCCCGCTTTTCCTTTTGGTCTTCCATCCCCGAAGGTTACGGCTTCATGCCCTTCGGCTCCCGCCGAGCCGCGCTATCCACATCCTTCGCCGCAGAATATTCCGCCCATACCCTCCGGCGGGCGCGGGCATACTACCTCCCGGAAGCCAAAACGGGAGGGTCGGAACTTGAACCGATTATGGAGAGGGGTCTTCGCCGGCAGCCTTTTGGGCTTGGCCGCGGTGGGAACCATGGCCGTAACTGGATACCGGCGCCGGATGCGTCTCCTCCGCGAGGAAGAGATGAGACGGGAACGGGTTCGTCGTGTCTTGCGGTCGGTTAAAGACAATGTTTTTCGGTTCGGGGCGGCTTTGAAAAGCGGGGCCGAGGCCTTCGCCGGTCGATGGTCCCAGAAGAGGAGCTGGGGGCGCACTTGAAGGTGCGCCCTCCGCGCTGGTCATGGCCCCGCTTCGTCCTCATCCTGCTCGGCGTCGTGGCCCTCCTCTATCGCCTACGGGTCGTTCTCCTCCTTTTCATCCTGGCCCTTTTCCTCACCTACCTCATCGAGCCGTTGGTCGTAGCCCTTCAACGGCGCGGGGCACCCCGCGATGCCGCGGTCCTCTCCGTTTTCCTCATCGCCGTCCTTCTGGCGGTAAGCGGCGTGGCCCTTCTTCTGCCGGCTTTGACCCGTGAACTCGGAGAGGCCGTCAAAACCCTCCCCGGCTATCTTCAGGACGTCGGCCGGATGGCGGCGCGACTTGAAAGCCTCTCCCGCCGCCTGCATCTACCGGCCGAACTCCGGGCCATCGGCGAACGCCTCCTCACCCGGGCCCGTTTGGGGATGGAACGCCTTCTCGGCGCGGCTTTGGCCGCCCTCATCGGGTTTCTCCCCGATTCGTTCTCGCTTTTGCTCGTGCCCGTAATCGCCTACTACCTTTCCCGCGATTACCCGCTGGCCGTGCGCCGCCTCTCCGCCTGGCTTGCCGCCTGTTCCCGGCCGGATCTCCTGCCAAAGCTAGCCGCGGTGGACCGGACCCTAAGGTTATATTTCCGCGCCTTGTCCCTCGAACTTTTGGCCACCACCGTTCTTCTCGTCATCGGCCTTTCCCTTCTCCGCCTCGAGTTTGCTTTGCTTTTCGGGGTCATGGCGGGGATCTTTAACATCATCCCCTACTTCGGCCCCTTGCTCGGCGCCGTCCCGGCGGTCCTCTTCGCTTCGGCCCGCTCCCCCTGGCGCGCCGTCTACGTGATCTTCCTCTTTCTCGCCGTCAACCAGTTCGAGGCGAGCGTGCTCATCCCCCGCCTCGTCGGCCGCCGCGTCGGCCTCCATCCCCTCCTCGTGATCTTCAGCCTTCTTGCCGGCGGAGAACTCTTCGGCCTCCCCGGCCTGATCCTGGCC
>JAAYXC010000168.1 GCA_012516115.1 Bacillota bacterium
AAATACGACTTTTTTTGCCAATAGATTATTAGTTGGAATTGAAGAATTATAAAGCTAATGTTCAAAAGACGGCTTAATCTCCCCGGCGTTGTATAGTCCGTCCCCATAAAAGGGGCCGTAAAAAACTTCACGGCCACCTGACCTTGAGAACCGTTTATAACCATGCCTCGGGGCTTCAGCGCGTAAAACCCCGGCGGGGGGACTTGATCTTAAGCCGCTCCAGGATGCTCTTCGCCTTGGATCGCAAGCCGGCGAGGTCATGGTGACGATCTTCCCTTCGGTATGGAGAAGCCCCTCCAAAAACGGGCGTCGAGCGCCCACGGCTACCACAGGCCGGCCCCAGTTCAGGCAGGAAAATCCTTCGCCATGGGGAATATTGTATTCCAAAGCATTCCAAGAGAAGAGGGGTGCTGGATCCCATGCGACTAAGCCGCGGCAAACGTGGGTTGTTCCTAGCCTTAACCCTGGCGATGCTCCTGGCCGCCCTAGGCCGGTTCTTCGGCGCAGAGCCGCAACCGCTCCCGGCCGTCAGGCGCCTCGCCCCGTCGCGAGTGGCGATCGTCCAGGCTCAAAGCCCTACCGCCGCCGGGATCGGCTACGAGGAGATCAGGGCCATGGTCCGGGAGGCCGTGGCGCTGGCCGGCGGATTCGCCGGTCTGATCAGAGACGGCCAGGTGGTGGTGATCAAGCCGAATCTGGTCTGGATGTACGATTACACCCTGCCCGGGTGGCGGGGCCGCCCGCTGTCCAAAGAAGTCAACGGCTCTACCACCGACTGGCGCGTGGTCAAGGCCCTGGTCGAACTGGTGCGCGAGTTCAACCCCGGCGGCAAGGTCTACGTCATGGAGGGTTCGGGCGGCGGTTCCACCCGGGGGAACATGAAGCACCTTAATTATACGCCGGAATACATCCCCGGGGTCGACGGATTCCTCGCCATCGAGGAAGACAGCGGCTCATGGCAGGATCTCGACTCGCCCGGCCTGGTCAAGGTCGAGCTGCCGGACGGCCTTCTTCACAAAGAGTATTATTTGAACAGGAAGTACAAGGAGGCGGACGTGGTCATCAGCGTCCCCTGCCTCAAGAACCACTGGAGCGCTGCGGTATCCGGCGGCATCAAGAACGTGGGCATCGGCGCCACGCCGGCCAATATCTACGGGATCGGCCCGGGCAACATCAACCGCAACAACATGGTGGAACACGATGCGCCCGCCGGCGACCTTCACAAGTGGATCCGCGATTTCTACAAGTGCCGGCCGGTGGACTTCGTCCTCATGGACGGCCTGCAGGGCGTCCAGAACGGCCCCACTCCCTGCTACGAAATAAGCCGGACCACCGACATCAGGCAGGATCAGATGAATATGCGTCTGATCCTGGCCGGCCGCGACGCGGTCGCGGTCGATACCATCGAGGCCCTGATCATGGGCTGGGATCCCATGTCCGTCAAGCATCTGCGCTATCTCAACCACGACGGCCTGGGCAATCTGGATCCGGCCTGCATCAATGTAGTGGGCAGGCGCGTCGACGAAGTCCGCAAGTTCTTCGCCGGCGTAACCCCCAGGGCCGGAGGGGAGAGGATCGCCGACACTCTTCCGCCCGGTCTGGCCGTGGCCGGTTTTTCGGTGGCGGGGGAGCACTTGACGCTCTGGCTGGAAGTCGCCACGGAGGCCGTCAAGCTGGAGTTGGAACTTGACGGCTGGCTTTGGGGGCCGGCCCTCACCACGGGTTTCGAGCGCGTCACCCTGGATCTGGGCGGATTGGCGCCCGGCCGGCACACGCTCTCGATCAACGCCTACGATCGCTTCCTCAACCGGGCGGAAGAGATCCTGACCGTCACCAAGGAAGCCGATGGTTCGCTGCGGATCGAACCGGTTCCGGACAACTCTTACCGGGCGCCCAGGGCCGGGAGCGCGCCGGTCATCGACGGCAAGGGGACGGACAAGTGCTGGGCCGATGCGCCGTGGCGCGGCATCGAATACCTCTGGCTGGGAGAGGAACCTTCGCCCGCGGACTTCAGCGGCAGGTACAAGGTGGTCTGGACCCCGGAGAAGCTTTATTTGCTGGTGGAGATCACCGATGACAAGCTCTCCGACACCCATCCGGACGGTCTCGTCGATTACTACAAGGACGATTGCCTGGAGATCTTCCTCGACGAAAACCGCTCCGGCGGCGATCATACATACAACTACAACGCCTTCGCTTACCATATCGCCATCGACGGCAAGGTGGCGGACCTCGGCCCGGACCGCCGCCCCCTCTATTTCACGGATCACATAAGGATCAAGCGGACCAAGGTCGGCAATGTCTATACCTGGGAGATAGCCATCGACGTCTACGACGACCGATACGACGACAAGTTCACAGGGAACAAGCCGATCGTCCTCCATGCCGGCAAGCGGATGGGTTTGGCTGTTGCTTACTGCGACAACGACGGCGGCCCGGACCGGGAGAGTTTCGTGGGGTCGGAGGAGATCCAAGGCGCCGACAAGAACGTGGCCTGGCAGAACGCGGATGTCTTCGGCGGCTTGATCCTCGAAGAATAGATCGAAGATCGGGAACGGTGATGGCTTTGATTTTAACCAGGATCGTCTGGATTCCCGCTTTTAGTTGACCGTCAAGGGCGGAAAAACCGCCTCCGGAGATCTTCCGCCTCGCCTTAAAGAAGGCGGGTAATCCCGATAAAGTTTGGATGGCCGGCGATAACTAAGTTATGATTGAGCCGTTGATGGAGGCCCTGGGCCTCGGCCGCAAGTGAAACGTTCTGAAAGTCTATTGCCAAAAGGAAATAGAGGGGGAATGAGCAATAATATTTTGCACGTGTTCGACAAAGCGGCAACGTGCTTTCTCCGAGATCATATCAGAGCGTGAACACGAAGGTCAGGCCATGGTAAAGATCATCCTTTAATCAGCAAAGGGGGTTGCATGAATGGGCAAGGGTTTTCTCAGGGTCAAGGGTCCCGAGATCGTGGATGAGAGCGGACAAAAGGTTTTTCTCCGCGGGGTTTGCTTCGGCGGCTGGCTCAACATGGAGAACTTCATCACCGGCTATCCGGGCGCCGAGAGCACCCTCCGGGCCGCCGTCAGGGAGGAGCTCGGCGAAGAACGTTACGGGGCCTTCTTCCGGAGTCTGCTCGACTCCTTCATCACCGAGGAAGACTTCGCCTTCCTCGCCGAGCTCGGGGCGACCGTGGTCCGGATACCTTTTAATTACCGGCATTTCGAGAGCGATCTGAACCCCGGGGAATACGACCCGGCGGGATTTCATTATCTGGACAAAGCCGTTTCTTGGGCCCAAAAACACGGGCTCTACGTGATCCTGGACCTCCACGCCGCCCCCGGGTGGCAGAACCAGGGGTGGCATTCGGACAACCCTTACGGCATCTCCCTTCTCTGGGCGGACAGGCACTGCCAAGAGAGGGTGAAGGACCTGTGGCTGTACATAGCCTCCCACTACAAGGATGAGCCGCAGGTGGCGGGGTACAACCTCCTCAACGAACCCAACGCCCCGGGGATGGAGATCCTGAACAAACTCTACCGTGAATGGACGGAAGCCATCAGGACGGTGGACCGGCGCCACATCGTCTTCATCGAGGGCAACCAGTATTCCCAGATCTTCGAGGGCCTTGAGGAACCCTTCGACGAGAACCTTGTCTACAGCTCGCATAATTATACCCCCGCCACCCATAGCGCCGGAAAATACCCGGGCGAGGTCGGCGGAGAGTATGTGGACGCGGCCTGGATGGAGCGGGCCTTCCTGGAGAGAAACGGTTGGATCCTCAAACGCGGACGCCCGTCCTGGATCGGAGAGTTCGGCGCCCTCTTCGACGGTCCGGCCGACGCGCCGACGCCGGCCGATCTGGCGAGACTCGCCGCCCTCAGGGACCAGCTTGCGGTCTTCAACCGCCACGAACAGCACTGGACCATTTGGACCTATAAAGACGTGGGGGCGCAAGGGCTCGTGGTCCCACGGGAGGAAAGCGAATACATGAGAAGGATCCGGCCTTTCCTGGCTTTTAAGCGGCGGTTGGGGCTCGATCCCTGGACCGCCCGGAGCCGCGGCGCCCTACTTGCCGCCGCCCGGAGCCTCGTCGAGATCCTGATCCAGGCAGCGGCGGAAGAACTCGACGATTATCGTCTCGACGGCCGGATACTGGCGCAGGAATTCATCGAGCGCGCGATCTCCGGCAAGCTCGCCAATGCCGCGGCCCCGCTTTTCGCGGCCCGCTTTGCCGATATGACCGCGGCGGAGATCGAAAAGATGCACCGCGAAGCCTTTGCGTTTTCACATTGCCGCCGGCGGCCCGCGTTGATCGAGGTGCTCCGGGAGGCCATGAAGGGCTGAAGAAGGTTTTCACCCTATTTCGAAAGCGAACTCACCCCCGTGGCCCCCTCTCTTTGCCAAAGAGAGGGGGCGCCCGAAGGGTGGGGGTGAGTTGGTCGACACCCGTATGGTGAATGCCAAAACGGGGTTGTTATACCTGGTGTAGAATTTGGGTTTTCAAAAACCGGTTTTAAGGGCATTATCCGGCGGAAGGGATGGGAGAAATCCCGCATACTTCGCGGTTTAGGCGGCCTGGTCCCCGTGTCAAGTTTTGTCCGGACCGTTTTCCTTCGGTTCGTCGAGCGGGATCACGGTATCTCCGAGCTTGATGCTCTTGATCTTCCATCCCTTCCGCGTCCCGGATCTCGCCATGCGGACTTCCAGCTGGACTATCCAGTCATCTTCGTGGTTCTCCTCAAGCCAGGAGAGGATCTGTTCTTTAAACTCCACGATCCAGTTCTCCATTACCTCCTGGAGCCAGACCAGATCATCCCTGGTCAAGGCCAGCGGGCCGGAGTTGTAGTCGGTAGAGTCCAGATAGATCTTCTTCTCGGACGGCGAGTAATGGATCATCCAGTAGGGCGGCCGGGCGATGATGCAGGCGTCGTCGGGTAGTTTTGTCAGCGGTTCCCGCATGACCGTTCACCTCGTTGAAGATGGATCATCTTCATTATGACATACCGGACCGTCAAAAACCGACGGTTTGCTGTTTTATGAACCAAAAGGATGGGGGGAGGGAAGAATGGATCTGGTGGTATTTCTCTTCGATGAATTCGAGACCCTGGACGCGTTTGGCCCGGTTGAGGTCCTGGGGAAGCTGAAGAGCATCGCCAAGATTTCGTTTGTCTCATTAAATGGCGGATGTATCACCAGTTCTCAGCAAGTGCCCGTCATAACGGATGATTTTGATTCGGCTCTAAAAAACCCAGAGTATATTTTATTAATTCCCGGAGGCTATGGTACGAGAAAAGAGGTTTATAATAAAGATCTTCTAGAAGCAATTAGGCAATTGGCCAACAACGCCAGATTTGTTTTAACGGTTTGCACCGGGTCGGCCCTGCTCGCCAGAACAGGTCTTCTTGACGGCAAGAAAGCCACGACCAACAAGATGGCCTTTGACTGGGTGGCCGGGCAGGGGTCGAAGGTGGACTGGGTTAAGAAGGCGCGCTGGGTGAGGGACGGGAACATCTACACCTCGGCCGGGGTGTCGGCGGGTATCGACATGGCTTTGGGGTTCGTAACCGATAATTACGGTCCGGACAGGGCGGAGGCTATAGCCAAAGCGATCGAATATGTTTGGAATAGGGACAGTGCAGAGGATATTTTTTCGTCATTATATTAAGAGCCTTAAGACGCGGTTTTGGCCTTACGTGGCGTATTCCACCACCGCCCCCGGGAAATGCCTCTCGATCGCCTCCTTGAGGCGGCTCCAGAGTTTCTGCAGGTCCTCCGCGGGATAGATGAACTTCCGGTGGCCGTAACGGCCCCATTTGATCCGGCGGCCGGTTTCGTCGAGATCAAGCCGGCAGGAGGGAAACCGCGACCGGATGATCTCCTTGGCCCTGGCGGTGAAACGGTGGGAGATGAGCTCGAAGCTCAACCCCGGCAGGAGCGCGGGGTCGAGCCGTTCCGCCAGGCCCGAGATGAGGGTCTCGTAATCGCGCTCCCAGCCCGGGTAGATCATCAAGGGCGCCAGGACGAAGCCGATGGGGTACCCGTCCCGCCCCAGGCGGTTGGCGGCCTCGATCCGTTCCTCGATTGGGTCGGTTCCGGCCTCGAAGCCGCGCACGTAAGGGGTGTTGAGGCTGTAACGGATGCGGGTCCGGCCTCCGTGCGGCAGGCCGAGCAATCCTTCCGTATAGGCGAACTTGGTGACCATCCGCAGCCTGGCGCGGTCCAGGCGGCCGAAGAAGGGGATGATCTCGGCCAGGGCCCCGGTGAGGTGCTCGACGGCGATGGGATCCGAGAGGCTGGCGGCCTCGAAACTGATCTCCCCCGGTTCGGCGGCCAGCCTTTCCTCCACCGCGGCCTCGATGGCCTCAAGGTCGGCGTAGACCCGGACGTAGGGCCGCATACCCAGGGAGCCCTGGAGATAGCAGTATTGGCAGAGCCCCGGGCAGCTCGACCCCAGGGGAAGCTCGTAGTCGGCCGAGGGCCGGCAGGTCCGAAGCGGCGGCCCGGGGCTCAAGCCGACGATGAGCGTCCGTTTGGCGGCGATGTATATCTCGCGCGCCCCTCCGCGGGGCACGGAGGGAATCCGGCCGGGGGTTTCGATGATCTCGGGCGTAAGATGGGGCAGGCGCGCGATGACCCGTTGGGTCAGGGGGAGATCCAATGCCCGGCGTTCGATCAGGAGGCGGTCCGGTCGATAGGGCAATGCTGCTGGCGCTCCTTGCGGCCGTCCGTTACGAGTCTTCCCGAAACGACCGGCCGGATGGGACTCTTTAGATTTAGTAATTGGCGCGACCGTTCGGACATATGCCGCCCGGGAGGAGCGTTGCCGGGTTGTGCTTCGCCGGCGGCCCCGGAGGCTTCGGGCGGGAACCTCTGGGAAGGGCGCTCTCCTGATAGTGGGTCCTATATGTTTAATAATAAATCGTGAGGAGGAATTTTTGCATGGATATTAAAAATATGGTAAATAATATTATGCTGCTAGTAGAAAATGAATGCAAAAAAGATTCAAATGCCTTCGGTTATGGAATATGGTCACATCATATTGTTTATGTCATTAAATTTGGCAGGATATTGGCGGAAAAATTGGGGGCAGATAAAGAAATTATTAAGATATCAGCGCTACTACATGACTTGGCCGGCATCAAGAACAAAGAAATTCATGACCAACATCATCTTTACGGAGCACAAGAGGCAGAACGGATCTTATCAGAATATGGCTATCCGCCGGAAAGAATCGAAAGAGTCAAGAGATGCATCTTATCACACCGCGGCAGCATGGATTCCGAACGCTTATCATTGGAAGAGATATGCGTGGCCAGCGCCGATGCCATGGCCCACATCGATCAGATGGTTTCACTTTTATATTATGTTTATCACAAGAG
>JAAYXC010000169.1 GCA_012516115.1 Bacillota bacterium
ATGCCGGGCATGAAACGAAAAGAACCCGGCCCCTTACCTAGGCCAATCCGTCCCCCTCGTTCCCCGTCATCCGCGCGGCCATCGCGCCGAGAAACGACTTGAAATCATCTCTTCCCGGAGGATCCGGTAGACCTGTTCATCGTCGACGTCCTCATAGAGATGCACGAACCTATTTCGGAACCTTGCCATCGCCGTGTATTTAGGAACATCCTTCGGGGCAGCCAGCCCTTTTTGGCCAACGTGGCAAAGGCCTCGGCATGGTTCTCGGGTATCGGATAAATGATATGGTGGGCGATATCGATCATGGCTTCGATGGCGATCTGCAGATTATGTTTGGCCACATCCGCCAACCGGAAACCGGATTTCCGGCGTGGCAAAGACCGCCAATTCACCAGCGTTGGATATGGTCGACGCTGGTAAAGCCGAGGAGGCACGCATGCTCTATGCCGGCCGACCGAGGGCAATTTCATACCCCTTCTTCGTGGCTCTGGCCGCCTCTTCCCAGGTATACCTGGCCCGCACCATCTCCGCCAAGCCCGCCGGCGGCGGTGCGGCCAAGGCCGCCAGCACCGCCGCGCGGATCGCCTCCGGATCGTCAGGCGGGCAATATAGGGCCCCTTCCCCGAAATACTCCCGCACCGTACCGCGGTCCGTGGTGACCACCCGGCAGCCGCAGGCCGCCGCTTCCAAGCTGGCCAGCCCCGGCGTCTCGTACCAGCTGGGAAGAACGTGGACCGCGGCCGCACGGTAAAGGTCGGCCAACCGCCGTCCGAAGACGGCCGGCCGGAAACTAACCCCCGGCCAGGCCGCCGTGCGGCAGACACGGTAATAGGCGAAATCGTTGACCGGCCCAACGAAAGCCACCGGCACTCCCGTGCCGCGCAGAGCGTTTAAGAGCGCGAGCTGATTCTTGCGGGGAGTGATCCTCCCCACGCAGAGGACGTGCGGGCCATCGCGACGGTCCTCCCGCCCGGGTGTAAAAAACAGGGTCGGGTCGACCCCGTTCGGCACCACCCGATGCGGTGGTAGCGCGCCGAAAAAACGCTCCAAACACTCCACTTCCCCCTGCCCGTTGGGGAGGATCAACGCCGCCGCCCGCAAGACCTCGCGGCGGAGGGGCATGGTCCGTTCCCACCAGGCGAAAAGAGAAGAAAGCCCGGTCTTGGTCAGGTATTCGGTGGGGTCCCAGAAGACCGGCGAAAGGACGAAGGGTTTCCCCGCCGCGCGAACCGCCCGGTAGGCGGTATAGGTGCTCTCGATGGGGATGAGGTTGAAGAGATGGACCAGGTCGTAGTCCCCGGGGTCCGGTAAGTCTTCCTCCGCCAGGTCCGCTTCCACCCCCAGCTTCCGCAAGGCGGCGGCCGTGGCCCGGGCCTGGACGGCGTCGCCGGCTAAAAGGCTTCCCAGCCCGGGCCGCGCGTAGAGAAGAACCCGCAAGCTCGCACCTCCTGAAGGCCAAAACCGCCGGGATAAGAAAAGCCGCCGATGGTTTTTCGGCGGCCGAACCCGAAGACGGTCCTCACTCAGAGGTAATACGGCCCGTAGGGAGCGGCCACGGCCACCTGGAGCTGGACCGTCTCGGTGACTTTGACGAAGAGCTCCAGGACCACCTTCTGCAGGAGCGAAGTGGAACTTAAGAGTTCGAAGAGGATGGTCTCGATAACCGGTTCCACGTGAACGTTCATCCCTGGCCGTGCCCCGGGAATCTCCACGAAGGTGCTGAACGGGACGTCCTCGGCCTGGTGGAACTCGACGTTCTCCTCTCCAATATAGAAGATCTGTTTATGGATGATGCCCTGGACGATGACTTTATCCTCGATGACCTCCGTGGTAATCTCGTTAACCCGGGCCACGATCTCCCGGATCTTCACCGCCGGCCGATTCAAGGTCAGCGTACTCTCTGCCAAAATTTGGGTTGTATTCTCCCCCACCACCTCTTCCACCTTAAGAAGGGCTCCCGGCCCCAGGGCCACGTTGAACTGGATGCTCTGGGTAACCTTGACGAAGAATTCTACGACCACCTTTTCCAAGAGCGTGGTGGGAGAAAGTAGGATAAAGTCCACGAATTCCACGGTCGGAACGACTTCCACATCCATCCCGGACACGGCGCCCGGGATATCCACGAAGGTACTGAACTCCACCTCCTCCGCCTGGTGGCGCTCGACATTGTCCTCGCCGACGAAAAAGATCTGTTTGTGGATCACACCCTGAACGATGACCTTGTCTTCGATCACATCGGTGGTGATCTCCCTGACCGTGGCCCGGATCTCGGTGATCTTGACGGCCGGCGTGCCGAGGGTCACCTCCTGCTCGATGAGCTCCTGTCGCGTATTCTCCCCGATGACCTGGTCGAGACGGACGAGCGGCCCCGTGCCGGCCAGAACGTTCAGCTGCTGCGTCTCGGTGACCTTGACGAAGAGTTCCAACACCACTTTCTGGTGTAAGGTGGTGGGGTTGAGCAGGGTGAACCCGATATGGCTGATCGACGGCTCCACCTCTACGTTTAAACCCGGGGCAGCGCCGAGGATCTCCACGAAGGTACTGAAACTCACGTCTTCCGGTTGATGATGGACGATGTTGTCCTCGCCGACGAAGAAGATCTGTTTGTGGATCACACCCTGAACGATGACCTTCCCCTCGATGACTTCCGTGGTCAAATCCCTGACCGTGGCCGTGATGTTCCGGATCTTCACCGCCGGCCGACCCAAGGTCACGGTGGACTCGACCAGTACCTGGCGGGTATTCTCTCCTACCACCACCTCCGCCCTGACGAGCGGATCCATTTGACTCCCCCCCTCTTGCCGAAAGTTTGCCGACAAACTCCCCCCGACTCTGCCTTTGGCTGGTTCTTTCGGCCCCAGTAAGGCCCGCGCGCGCGACCTGCCTGCCGTTTGGCTACTTACAATATATGTGCCACCGGGAAGATGTGCGATGAAATACGTCGCTCGTCGCTGGTTGCTCGTCGCTCGGGGAACGAATGAAAGGAAATCCGTGTATTTTCGTCTTTGTTGAGCCGGCGAAACGACGAGATGGGGGGCTAATTAAGGCCGGGACGTTCCTGGGCGGCGCAAAGGTCGATCATGAGGTCGGCCAGCCGGCCCAGGTCCAGGGCCACGCACCGGTGCCGCCGGGCCAGGACCACGGCGCGCCAGGTGGCCGGTACCCCGGCCGCCAAGAGGGCAAAATCGAAGCGGTGACGCGCGGCGGCGGCCAGGACCGCCTCGGCCTGGCCGCAATGGTCGATCCCCGCCCCTCCGATCACCTCCAGGCCATAAAGACGGCGCAAGGCCGCGGCCCAGGCCCGCCACCGTCGATTGACCAGGAAAAGACGACGGCCGGCGAGGAGGGGCACGAGAAGCCCGGACTCCTGGAGGGCGTAATTGATGCAGCAATCGCAGATCCGACGCGGGGCCAGACCGAAATAACGGAAGACCTCCTCCGTCAGGGGGGCGAAGTCCGGCAGGTCGCGGCGGGCGGCCACGCCCACCACATCGGCGTGACGGACGGCGAAGGCCACCCTCTCCCTGGCCGCCCGGTCCGGGACGATGACGCCGGCCGTGCGGAGAAAACCCTTGGCGGCCACGTAAGCCCAGGGCCGGACCGTGCCCTGGGCAAGGGTTAAAGCTTCCCCGTCGCCGATCCGGATTAAGGCGAAGGGTTGCCGGTTTTGCGCGACCGCGGCAATGGCCTCCGCCACCGCCGGCGGGGGAAGGAAAAGACGCGGATCGATCCTCATCGGGTCACCCTTTTTTGAGCCAATATCCGCTGCAAGACGCGATGGATCTGGGCCGCCCGTACGTCCCAGCTGTTCTCCCGCGCCAGGGCCTGGCGGGCCAGGACGCCGGCCGGGTTGCGATCGGTGACGGCCTGCCGGAGGTAGAGGCCGAATTCCTTGGTCCCGCGGGCCACCCAGATCCCCGGACAGGTACCGTACTCCTCCACCTCGGGTAGCGCGGTGGCCACCACCGGCTTGCCGGCCGCCAGATATTCCCAAAGCTTGATGGGATTACAGGCGGCGGTCAAAGGGCTGAGGCGGAACGGGATGAGGCAAGCGTCGAAGGCCCGCAGGTAATCGGGGAGGAGACGATAATCGCGATGGCCTAAAAAATGTAAATTGGGACCGGAAGGGAGTTCCTCAGCGCCGCCGAAGGGGGGACCGACGAAGACAAAGGAAAAATCGGGGTTGGCCGCCGCCACCGTCCGGAGGAGCTCCCAGTCGATCCACCCGGCCAGAGCCCCGATATATCCCACTAGCGGACGCGGTAGACCGAGGAGCTCAACCGGCAGGGGACCCGGGGCGGCCGCCCGGGCGAAATGGGCGTAATCCGCGCCGTTCGGGCAGAGGTGGACCTCGGGGTGGCGGCCCAGATGCGAGGCGTAGAGCGCGCGCGAGCTGGCAAAGACCACATCCGCCCCGGCCCGCAAGGCCTCGATGTCCGCGGCCCAGGCGGCGAACTCCTCCACCGGGGCGTCCACGGCATCGAAGACCACGACTCCCGGTCGGTAAAGGGCCAGGGATCGCACGTGGGGCGGATAGGAGACCCAGACGATCGGCGCCGGTCCCAGGATCGCCGGCGGCGGAAACCCGTGCACCAGATAGAGGTTGGGGCCGAGCTTCCGTGACCCCCGCCTTTGCCCTACCGGGGTGGGGTTGCAAAAAAAGACGCGATAGCCGAGCCTGGCCAAGGCGGTCATGAGCTGTTGCGGTCGCTGGTAAAGATAACTCCAGTCGATGGTGGGCGGGTAGACCACGCTCGGCCACCTGGTCTCCGGCCGCGGAGCCCTCCCCCCGTTGCACTGCATGACCTCCACCCTTCTCACCTCCCGTGCAACCGCCTGGCATTGGCCAGGATCTCGGCGTTGTAGGCCAAGGCGTCCGGTTCCCGGCTAAGGTTCCGGTCGTGCCAGCGGTACTTGATAAGGGGCAACGGGACATGGACGAAGGGGAAGTAACGCGCCATCCGCAACCAGAGATCGTAGTCATGGGCCTGGCGGTAGGCTTCGTTAAAGAGCCCGGTCCGGGCCAGCGCCGTGCGGGTCATGAGTACGGTGGACCCGTTGATACAGCACCCCTGGAAGAGGGCTTCCACCGCCGCCTCCCGCGTGGGCAGGGTCGGCGACCCCATCTGCCCGATGACCCGACCGTATTTATCGATGATGTACCAATCCGTATAACAGAGGCCAGCGTCCGGTCGTTTCCGCATGGCCTGGACCTGCAGGGCGAGTTTATTGGGGAGGAAGACATCGTCCGCGCTCAACCAGGCAATATACTCACCCCGCGCCTGGTTGATGCCCACGTTCAGGGCCCCGGCCGTACCACCGTGCGGTTTACGGATGAGCCTGATCCGGTTACCGAAGCGGACCAACCGGGCCACGCCCCCGTCGGTAGAGCCGTCGTCGACCACGATCACCTCCAGGTCCTTAAAAGTCTGGGCCAGGGCACTCGTCACCGCCTCTTCCACGTATTCCTCCTGATTATAGAGGGGAATGATCACGCTCACGAGCGGCAAACCCCATCCCTCCTTCCGGCCGCTGACGAAGACGGACGAACTCCGGCGGCGATTCGTTGACCGCGTGGAATTCTTCCGGTGTACCGATATCCCGCCAATAAGCCTCGGTGGGATAGACGACCACGCGGCGACCGGCCGCGAGCAACCGCCGGACCAGTTCCGGGATCTCCACCCGGCCGGGTGGACAGAGGTCCTGCACCTCCGGCTCCACCACGTAGACGCCGATACCGATGAGGGCGGACAGGCAAGGTTTCTCTTCCCAGGCCAGCAGGGTCCGCCCCGTCACCTTGAGAAGGCCGTATTCCAGGCGAAACCGGTGTTCACGGGCGGCCACGGTCATGGCCGCCCCTTCTTCCCGGTGCACCCGATAGAGATCGGCGAAGGGAAGATCGGGCAGGATATCCCCGTTGACCACCAGAAACGGCTCCTCCTGGCGGGGGAGAAGGCGGATGGGCCCGGCCGTCCCCAGGGGTTCCTTTTCCACGAGATATGAGAGTTCCATGCCCGCCCGTTCCCCTTCGCCGAAATAGGTGCGGATAAGCTCACCCAGGTAACCGAGGGAGATCACCACCCGCCGAATTCCGGCCAGGCGTAGCCGTTCCAGGAGCACAGCCAGGACGGGCCGGTCTCCCACCGGAAGCAAAGGTTTGGGGAGCACCCGCGTATAGGGGGAAAGCCGTAACCCCCTCCCGCCTGCCAGGACCAGGGCGAGCATTTATTTCCCTCCTTGCCATAATATTAGATTAATCTTACAAAGCACACAAAGCTCACAAAGTAGAATAGAATAAAATGAATTCATTCTGCTTGATTTCTTGGTGCCCTTTGTGAGCTTGGTGAGAGAAAAAATTTCACGAATGTATTTAGCCTTCTTTGGTGCGCTTGGTGAGAGGCAAAATAATTTGTCTTACAAGACTAGATCCAATATCCCTCCTCCGGGAGGTGGCATCCGGCCAGCCAGGCGGCGGTCAGCCGCAGTCCTTCCCGCAGGTCGACTTGCGGCCGCCAGCCCAAAACGCGGGCCGCCTTCCGGGCATCGGCCAAAAGTCTTGTCACCTCGCTTGTGGGCGGCCGCATCCGTTCTTCTTCTTTGACGATGCGGGGTCGACGACCCACCACCTCCCCGGCCAGTTCCACCAGCTCGGCCACGGAGATGTCCCGGCCCGTGCCCAGGTTGATCGTCTCGCCCACCGCCGTGGGGCAGATGGCGGCGGCCATGAAGCCGGCCACCGTATCGTGGACGTAAAGGAAGTCCCGCCGGGGCGTGAGATTACCCAGACGGACCTCCGGCCCCCGCAAGAGCTGGACCAGGACCTGGGGGATCACCGCCCGCAGGGACTGGCGGGGCCCGTAAGTATTGAAGGGCCGCAGGATAACCACGGGCAAGCCGAAGGACCGCCAGTAGCTCTCGCCCAGTTTCTCCGCGGCGATCTTGCTGGCGGCATAGGGCGACTGGGCCTTGAGGGGATGGTCCTCGTCGATGGGCACGTAACGGGCGCTCCCGTAGACCTCGCTCGTCGAAACGATGATCAAGCGGTCGACGGGAGATTTCCGGCAGGCCTCGAGCACGTGGAAGGTCCCGCGGAGGTTGGTCTCAAGATACGCTTCCGGGTTCTGATACGAATAAGGGATGGAGATAAGGGCGCCCAGATGAAAGACCACCCGACAGCCGGCCACGGCGCGTTCCACGGCCGTGGCATCCCGGAGATCGCCGTAGCAGAATTCGAGTCTTTCCCCTTCCCTCGCCGCCACCGCGGCCAGGTTCCCCGGGCTGCGCTGGGAGGAATACCGGACGAAGGCCCGCACCGTGGCGCCGGCAGCGAGCAGGGCTTCCACCAGGTGGCTGCCGATGAAACCCCCCGCCCCGGTGACCAGGACCTTCATCGCCGCCCAGGGCGGGTCTTTCTCTTTTCGCCCTTCGGCGCCAAAGGGCATATACTGCCATGACAAGGAGGGAACGGTATGCGTATTCTCTTCCCCATGCACTCTATGGAGCGCGGCGGGGGGTGCCGGGTCGTGGCCGAGGCGGCCAACGGCCTTATCGCCCGGGGTCACCGGGTCTTCGTGGCCCTCCCCGAGAACGCCCCGCTCTGCTGGACCCTCACTGCCGAAGTCGTTCGGGTCCCCCAGTTGCTTCCCCAGTTCATGCCCGAGACCGACGTTGTCATCCCCACCTTCTACACCACCGTCCCGGTGGCCACCGGGCTGGGCCGGCCTTTCATCCGGTTCAGCCTCGGGTTCGAGCCCCTCTGGGTCCCGGACCCCCAGACGGCACTCGCCACTTACCGCTGGCCGCGGCCGATCATCACCATCTCCACCTGGTTGCAGGAGATCATCTTCAAGCGGACCGGCCGGACGAGTCATCTCGTCCACCCAGGGGTGGACCGGGCCGTCTTCTATCCCCGCGGCAATAAAGGGGCCTACGGTGGACCCGGGGTGGTCTTCCTCTTGCGCGGTCCCGGCTACTCGTGGAAGGGCGCCGACGTCTTCTGGGCGGCCATGCGGATCGTCCTGGCCCGCCATCCCGCGACCAAACTGGTCCTCATCGCCAACGACGAGGCCGCCGACCCGGGGCTCGATCTTCCCTATCTCCTCCTGCGCGCCCCCACGGACGACGCGCTGGCCACTGCCCTGAGCGCCGGCGATGTCTTCGTTTTTCCCTCTCTTTTCGAAGGTTTCGGCCTGCCGCCGCTCGAGGCCATGGCCTGCGGCACGGCCGTGGTGGCCACGGACAACGGCGGGGTGCGTGACTATGCCCGTCATGGGGTTAATTGCCTCCTCGTGCCGCCCGGAAGGGCCGAACCGCTGGCCGAGGCCATCCTCATCTTGCTGGGGAACGCGGCTTTGCGGGAACGCCTCATCGCCAACGGTCTGGCCACGGCGGCGGCCTGGAACTGGTATCGCTTCTACGATAAGATGCATCATCTCGTCACCGGGCTGGCCGGTGCCCGCCGGTAAACCTGCCGCATCCAATCGATGGTGCGCGGAACCCCTTCCTCCAGCGTCACGCGGGGGTCGTGTCCGAGCTCCGCGCGGGCCCGCTCGATGGTGGGCCGTTTGCTCTTCACGTTATGCTGGTCTTCGGGGAGATACTCCACCAGCCCGGGGGCCGCTCCCGCATGCCGCAGGACCAGATCGGCGAGGTCCCTTACGCTCCGGTACTCCACCCCGCCGAGGTTGTAGACGCGGCCAGGCCGGAAGCGTTCGCAGACGTTGGCCATGGTCGGGATGAGGTCGTCGATGTACATGAAGGTGCGGTAATACCCTTCGTAGACCTGGAAAGGCAGGCCGTGCAAGGCGCGATAACAAAATAGGCAGACCACGCTGCGGTAAGGATGGTAGTACTCCCCGGGGCCGTAGGCGTTGAAGATCCGCAGCCTGACGATGGGAAGCCCGTAACGGGCGGTGAAGTTCACGATCTGTTCTTCGTTGACCCATTTGGTGATGGCGTAGTCGTTCGGGTGGAAGAGGGGCTTCCGCAGGGGCAGGTCCTCATCGAGCCATTCCTCGTCGGTCTCGCCGTAGATCTCCGAGGAACTGGCGAAGATGAGACGAAAGCCCTTCCTCCGCTGCCACTCCAGGATGTTCCGCGTGCCGATGACGTTCGTCCGCCAGAGCTGTTCGTAGTACTCCTCGCCGTTCAACCGGCCGAACTCGGCCGCCAGGTGGTAGACGTAGTCGAAATCCCGGGTGAAGACCGGCTCGAGCTGGCGAAACGTCCCCACATCCGCGCGGAAGTAACGTTCTTCCTCGCCGTGGACCAGGTCGAGCCCCCAGACCTCGTGGCCCCGCGCCTGCAATAACTTCACAAGGGGGCACCCCAAGGTCCCCCGGCTACCGGTAACGAGGATCCTGGCCAAACCGGCATCCCTCCTTAATTTATTACCCCGACCGGTCCGCTGAAGGTAACTCAATGCCGGAGCCGGTGCTACCAGGGTCTCCCGGCAAAGCCGCTCCCTACATTCTATGTCCCCGGCCAAGCCGCGTGGAACAGGGCTTTTGGCAGAAAAAACAAAAAACGGGGCCGAAGCCCCAACGAATAAAGTTTTAAGTTAGGAATGTTGATTTTTGAGTTGGTTTGAAACAATAAACTTTTTAACCGATATCGCTAAAAAAGTTTTAAGTTATGAGTTGATCGGCCGTCGCGGGAAACGATGATCTTTTACAAATCCTCCGGGATTTGCGAAACTACTCATGTAACCATCGGGTTCCTGGGGTAATATTCGACACCGGCCGGATTTCCACTTTGCCCAGCCAAGCATTAGGAAACATTCCTCCTCTCCCTGGCCTCCTCCCGAGCCTGTGCGGCTAATACAACTCAAAGACTTCTATCAGCGACGGTCAGTCAAGCCAAACCAGAAACGCTCGTGGATCCGTCACCCGATGCCCGGGAATGATCTCGTCAAGACATGATGAACCTTTTCTTTTACACCTCGTTCATCCTAAATTGGAATAATTTTCTTAGATTATGGCATAGAC
>JAAYXC010000170.1 GCA_012516115.1 Bacillota bacterium
GGTGGCGATCACGCAGGGCACCTCGGCCCCGGCCAGATAAGAGAGCCCTTCCATCTTAAGGCTTATCCCGGGGCTGGAAGAGCTGGTCATGACCCGCGCCCCGGCACCGCCCGCGCCGTAGACCATATTGATGGCGCTCACTTCGCTTTCGGCCTGAAGGAAGACTCCTCCGACCTCGGGCATCCGCCGGGCCATGTACTCCGGGATCTCGTTCTGGGGGGTGATGGGGTAGCCGAAGAAGAATCGACAACCGGCCCGAATGGCTCCTTCGGCCAGGGCCTCGTTACCCTTCATCATCACCCGCTCGGTCATCTTGTCTCGCCCCCCTTCTCCGGCCGGTAAACGGTGATGGCCGTCTCCGGGCACATCCTGGCGCAGAAGGCGCAACTCGTGCAGCGTTCCTGATCCACGATCTCCACCGGTTTAAAACCCTGGCCGTTAAGCCGTTCCGCCAGGCGCAACAGCCCGCGCGGGCAAAAGTTCAGACAGAGCTCGCAACTTTTACACCGCTCTTCGTCGATGACCAATCTTTCGATGGTAACCACTTCCTCCACATACAAACGTTTATATATCCACTTAAAGCCACCGTATCCCGATCCCAGGTATTACTCGCCCGGGAGGCAAAAAGATAACGTGAACGAAGGCTAACCCTCTTCCCAGGGCAACAGCATATAACGCCGCAGGACAAGCAAGGGGCCGATCCCGGCCGCAGCCGCCGCCACGGCCAGATCCCGGCGGACACAGGCGAAAACCACCGGCACGGAAAGAAACGCGGCCGCCTCCCGTACGGGCTGCCAGCCGGCCAGGATCGTCTCCACCGTCGCTTCCGGTCCAAGGTTGGGGTTGGCCACCAGTCCGGTGACGGAAAGCCGGCCCGCAGCGGCCAAGGCCGCCACTTTGGCCGCGATGGCCTCCTTCATCCCCATCTCCGGCCGGTAGGGATTGATCACCGCCCAGACGGCCGGGGAACGCGGAGAAAGCAGACTATAAAAGCGGGCCAAAGCCCTTGTCCCCACGGGATCCCCGCCCACGTCAAAGACCAGGGTCAAGTCATCCCGGGTAATGGCGCCGATGATCCCCGGGGAAAGCGCCGGCAGATCTGCTTCCTCCAGGCCT
The DNA here is from genome assembly GCA_012516115.1 of Bacillota bacterium. Lineage (GTDB taxonomy): Bacteria > Bacillota > UBA4882 > JAAYXC01 > JAAYXC01 > JAAYXC01. The sequence goes on from JAAYXC010000170.1 coordinate 1,117, forward strand.
TCCGCACTGGAAAAAACGCGGATCCCCGCGGCGGCGAGGTGCCCGCGGGCCTCGCGGGAACGAAAATACGGGTTAACGATATCCAGATCGACCAGGGCGACCTCTTTCCCCCGATCGCGTTGGGCCAGGGCGAAATTAATGGCCGTCTCGGTCTTGCCGCTGCCGAAAGGGCCGATGAAGATGTAGATCCTCTGTTCGGCCATACCCACCTCCTGCGCCACCTGCCGGTTAAACCACTGATCTAGTTAGCCATCCTCGCCCGATTTCCTGCCCCAGCGGGAGAAAAACCATCGGCAAATCTATGGGGGGTTTTGCGGTTAGAGTATAATAGAGGCAAAAGGGAGATGGAGGCCGGAGTAAAAGGTAAAAAAAGAAAAGAGAGAAAAAGTTTTCATGTACGCCGCCTCATCGCCGGTGGCGCAGGGCTCGTCTTTCTTCCCGTCGCCGCGGTCCAAGCGGCCCCGCGGGCTCTCCCTCCACGCCCGCCACGTCTTGAAACGAACCGCCGTGGTCAGATCGACTAAAGAGAGACGGTGGTTCGCCGTGCCTCTATTCGGCACCGAGTTTTAGGGAGACAAAACGCGAGCGACAGAGATGCCTGACTGCGCCCACAAGATAAAGGGAACCGCAGACACAAAGCAGTCCGTCGGGAGGAAGGGCGGCCAGGGCCGAACTCAAGGCTTCTTCCGGATCGGCGGCCGCCACGGCCGGGACGCCCAGGGAAGAAAAGGCTTCTCTCACCGTTAAGGGATCGACCCCCGGCGCGGTACCCCCTTCCACCGGCGCGGCCACCACCCGGCGGGCCACCGGGGCGAGGATGGCGGCCATCGCGGGCAAGGGACGGTTGGCGAGCGATCCGAAAAGGAAATCGGCCCGTTCGCGCCGGAAGACCTCCCCCACTGCCCGGCGGAGGGCCAGCAGGCCGTGGGGGTTATGGGCCCCATCCAGGACCACGAGCGGCGTGCGGCTTATGACTTCCAGCCGACCCGGCCAAGCGACTCCGTCCAGCCCCCGGTGGACCGCCGCCGGAGGGATGACCAGGCCGGTCTCTTCGGCCAGGGCCTCGGCCGCAGCCACGGCCACGGCCGCGTTGACCGCCTGGTGGCCGCCGAGGAGGTTAACCCGGACGAGGCCGTAATCGTGCGCTCCTCGGAGACGAACGAAGGTCCCTTCCTCGCCCGCCGCCACCGGTTGGAAGAAGAAATCCTCTCCCACCTTTCGTAACCGGACCCGGTGGCGGGCGGCTTCGGCCGTTACCACCGCCATGGCCTCGTCCTCCTGCGGGGCGCTCACCACCGTGACCCCAGGTTTGATGATTCCCGCCTTCTCCCGGGCGATGGCGGCGAGATCCGGACCGAGCCTCTCCGTATGGTCGAGGGCCAGGGGCGTGATGACCGCTACGAGGGGGGCGACCACGTTGGTGGCGTCGTACCTACCGCCGAGTCCCACCTCGATGACGGCTATCTCCGGCCGCGCCTCGGCCAGGGCCAAAAACGCGGTGGCCGTAGCCACTTCGAACTGGGTCGGGTGGCCGGCCGGGGAGTCCTTTATCTTTTCCACCGCCGCCCAGACCCGCGTGAAGGCAGCGGCCAAGGCCTCCGGCGGCACCGGTTCACCGTCCACCACCAGACGTTCCCGAAAATCCTCCAGATGGGGCGAGGTCCACCGACCCGTCCGGATCCCGGCCGCCCGGAGGATGGCATCGAGCATGGCCACGGTCGAGCCTTTGCCGTTCGTACCGGCCACATGGACGACCCGCAAACTCCGTTCCGGATGCCCGAGGAGATCCATGAGGGCCGTCATCCGTTCAAGGGTAAGCCGGATCCCGAAACGGCCCAGGCTTTCCAGCCGGGCCAACATTTCCTCGTAATCCATGGGGATCCCCGTTTCCATTAATCTTTACGCCGGATGAATAAGGAAAACGGTTAAGAGAACATTCCTCTACGATGGGCCGAAGGAGGCTTCCCGGATGTTCCACGTCGTCCTCTACGAACCGGAGATCCCGCAGAACACGGGAAACATCGCCCGCCTCTGCGCGGCCACCGGTACCATCCTCCACCTCATCGAACCGCTGGGCTTCTTCTGGGACGACCCCCGGGCGAAACGGGCGGGGCTCGATTACTGGGAGGCGGTGGAAATAAGGCGTCATCGGGGATGGGCGGCCTTCCTCGCCGCCCATCCCCGGGCCCATCTCTGGCTCTTCTCGACCAAAGGGAAACGCTCTTACGCGGAAGAAAGCTACGCGCCCGACGACTTTCTCGTCTTCGGTCCGGAGACGCGGGGGCTCCCGGAGGAGATCCTTCAGGCCGATCCGGGGCGCTGTCTCCGGATACCGATGCGTCCCGGCATTCGCTCCCTTAACCTGGCCAATGCCGTGGCCATCGTATTATACGAAGCCTTACGCCAACAAGGTTTCCCGGGGTTGGACTAGATCTTCTCTTCTGCCTTGGCCGCCGCCACGCCGGCCGGCGAAGGGGCGAAATTCGCCCCGGCCACCAAGAGTCCCCGGGGGATCATCCGGAAGGAAAGCCTGGTGTCCTGGGCCACTGCGCCATCGAAATGATAATAAAGAGGGGTCTCGCTTTCGAGCAAGACTTCCCGACCGCGGAGCATGGTGATCTCTTTCAATTCCACGTGGTTACCACGGATGAACTTGGGTAGCATGGCGACGATCCGCAGGGGGTTCATCTTCTCCGCCACGCAGATCTCAAAGAGGCCGTCATCGGCCAAGGCATTGGGGGCCACCAGCATCCCACCGGCATAGTTCCGCGAATTGGCCACCGCCACCAGGGTGATCTCCTTTTCCATCTCCTGGCCGTCGACCACCAGCCGCACGCGACGCGGCCGGTAGGAGAGGACGGCTTTGAAGACCGAAAGGATGTAGACGGGCATCCCCCGGAAACGCCGGAAATGCCGGTTGGCCACATAAGCCACCTCGCCGTCGAAGCCGGCCCCCACCGAGCTGACGTAGAACCGGTCGTTGATCCGGCAGAGGTCCACCGCCAGGCGCGGGCCATGCAGGATTCGCGTCAACGCGACTAAGGGGTCCATGGGCATCCCCATCATCATGGCGAAGTCGTTCCCGGTCCCGAGGGGGACCACTCCCAGGGCGGCCGCGCTCCCGGCCATACCGTTGACCACCTCGTTGACCGTCCCGTCACCTCCGGCGGCGATGATGAGATCGAAACCCTCGGTCACCGCCTGTTTACCCAAGACCCGACCGGCACCATGCTGGCCGGTAAAAGACGCCTCGAACTCCACCCCGGCCGTCCGGAGCGCGGCCAAAAGCGGTTCGCGATATCTCTCCCCCCGACCGCGACCGGCAATGGGATTCAGAATGAGTTTAACCCGCAATACATTTCCCTCCTACATCGGCGATATAGCTTACCTCCCCGGGTAACACATATGCGCGATCATTCGCGATCGACGCCGGTATCCCCTTCTCCTTTTCTCCTAAAAATTTATCACCAGACATCCTTCCGGTGCAACCAGTCGTCCCAGAGACCGAAAGCCCGACCGTGTTTCGAACCCGGGCCCAAGAGGCCACATGCGGATGGCGAGTGGTTCCAGGCATTCCAGAGCAGGCAAGGAGTAAAAACGAGCAGGGCGAAACCAAGAGCCAAATAAGGTTCTTTTCGCCGCAGCCAGAACCGGTCCGTGCGGGAAAGAAGGAGAAAGAGAAAGATAAAAAGGACCAAAAACTTGGCCAGAAGCCCCAACCACAACGTCAGTCCAACGAGGTACCAGTATGGCCTCGCCGCGTCTCGATCCCCCGCCAAACGAGATAAACGGTCCAAGGCCAGAAAAGGAGAACGGGGGGATCGGCAGCGAGCAAGGCCTGGACTTCTTCTTCGGATGACGCCGTTCGCTCTCCAGGTCCACCAGGTCGTTTAAGAGATAAAGGGCGGAAGAAAGAAGACAAAAGGCGGCGAAGGCAAAGCGATGGCCTCCTTCTCAGAACATGATTTTTTGCCGACGCGCCCAGACGTTTTCCAAGATCCCCACCGCCCAGAGGGAGGCGGTCATCGAACTGGCGCCGGCGCTGATAAAGGGGAGGGGAATCCCGGTAATCGGCATGATGCCGATGTTCATCCCGATGTTCTCCATCACGTGAAAGAGGAACATCGCCACCACCCCGGTGGCCAGCAGCCGTCCATACCTGTCTCTGGCCTGGTAGACCACCCGCAGACCCCGCCAGATCAGGGTAAAGAAGAGGGCCAACAAGACGAAACTACCTAAAAAACCGAGTTCTTCGCCGACGATGGTAAAGATGAAATCGGTCTGGGCTTCGGGTATGTAACCGAGCCGGCCCTGGGTGCCTCGAAGATAGCCCTTACCGAGAAAACGACCGGAGCCGATGGCGATCATCGCCTGGAGGAGGTTGTAACCCGCTCCTTGGGCGTCCCGGGTCGGATCGATGAAACTCGTCAGGCGGTTGATCTGATATTCTTTGAGGGGAAGAGGAAAATCGTAACGAAGATGGGCGAAGAGTAAAGCGATGAAGATCAAGAGAGGGACGCCCCCGAGGAGGATCAGGTGCCTTCCCCTCGCACCGGCCATATAAAGCATGGAAAAAGCGATGAAGACGAAGACCAGCGCCGTGCCGAGGTCCGGCTGGAGCAGGATCAAAATCAGGGGCGCGCCCACATGAAGAAGAGGACCTAATAGATCGCTAAAATTGGTAAAATTTTCTTTTTTATTCAGATGCCGGGCCAGAGTGGCGATCACGGCCAGCTTGGCGAACTCCGAAGGCTGGAAACTGAAGGGACCAAAGCCAAACCAACTCCGGGCCCCGTGGACCTCCTTGCCCAACAAGAGCACCGCCGCCAGCACCAGAAGATTTCCGACGTAAATAAGAAGGTGGAAGCGTTCGGAGACATGGTAATCGACGAAGACGATCGAAGCCATGCCGAGAAAACCGAGAACTACCCCGACGAGCTGCTTCTTGACGGTAAAAAGGGAGTCCCGCTGGGAAGCGTGGGTGGCACTGTAGACCATGGCCAGCCCGAAAAGAACGAGCAACAGCGTGGTGATGAGCATGGCATAATCCAAATGGCGCAACAGCCGGCGGTCGACCAAAGCCTATTCCGCTTCTTTCCGTCAAATTCCTTGCGGATTGCAATCCTTTATCCTTGAGGGATAATGGATATCTTCGATCCAGGAGAATTCGGAACTAGGAAATGTTCTCTAATTTCGACGCGATTACCACATTTAAACCCTTTAATCTCATTCCTGGGGACTCTGCGCCTTAAAACATGACTTAATCCACTCGAATTAAAAATGATTATATCATTCCCCCAAGGA
>JAAYXC010000171.1 GCA_012516115.1 Bacillota bacterium
GAGGCGGGTTCCTTCCGCGGGATTTTTTGGCCTTGACGGCATGACGGTTTATAAGCTCATCACCGCCGTATCTTTAGCGCCAAGCGCAACGGTAAAGTAAAACAGATGGTCCAAAAATAGCCGGCAATACGATTAGAACGGGCGTCTTTGCCAAGGTTTATCCCTATACCTTCTGAAGACGGCGGTTTTCGCCGGGTATCCGGGGTCCGGTTTGAGTTTCTTGCATATAAAGCAGGAAATAACAAAAGCGAATAGAACTTGTTAAATTATCCTGCTCTGGTATGCAGAGGTTAACACCTAGCTTAATGCCTGGCTATTATCAGGGATATTGAAAAAGTTTAACAAACAAAGATCCCTACCGTTCACCGGAAGGCACCTCGATTGGTCGAGGCTAAAGGGGTTTAATCTGTGATGGAGAAGCGGCGATCGCGAATCGACCCCATCAGTCAGCAGTTGATAGTAATCGGTTTTCTAATTCTCCTCCTTCTTATCCCCGGTGGTCTGATCCTCGGTTTGGTGGGGGAGCGCCGGGCAAGAAGCGAGGAAGCCAAAAGAGAGGTGGCCTCGGGTTGGGCCGAGGCGCAGACCATCGGCGGGCCGATCCTGACCATTCCCTTTACGAAGAGATGGAAGGACGAGAAGGGCCAGACGCATACGGAGACGGATTATATCTATATTTTACCGGAATCGCTGCGGTATACGGGCGAGGTAGAGCCCGAGATCCGTTATCGCGGCATTTTTAAGGTCGTTCTCTATCGGGCAAAGTTATCCTGCGAAGGAACTTTCTCTACCGCTGGTCTGGAGGAACTCCATATCCCCCCGGAAAACATCCGCTGGCATGAAGCTTTTCTCTTTTTGGGCCTCTCGGATCTCAGAGGCATTAACGAATACGTGAAAATACGTTGGAACGATCGAGACGATCTTCGCTTTGTCACAGGTATCGATGGGGTGGGTTTCTTTCTTCCCTTGATCAACGCCAAGGTTCCCATAGAAGACCGCGCCGGTGAATACGCCTTCTCCTTCCCGCTCGACCTCAACGGCTGCGAAACGTTGAGCTTCTTGCCGGTCGGAGGAACGACCGTCGTCGAACTCCAGTCCACCTGGGCCGATCCGAGCTTCGTCGGGGCTTTCCTGCCGAAATCCCGCCGCATCACCGAAGACGGTTTCCACGCTACCTGGAAGGTCTTGGCCTTGAACCGTAACTACCCGCAACAATGCACCGAGGGACTCCCGGCCTCCGAAATCCAAGAAACCTCTTTCGGCGTCACGCTCTTCTCCCCGGTCGATCATTACACCCAGACCACGCGGGCCGTAAAATACGGGATCCTTTTCGTCGGACTAACCTTCCTCATCTTCTTCGGCGTGGAGGTCCTCAACCGACGGCGGATCCATCCCATCCAGTATCTCCTGGTCGGTCTGGCCCTCTGCCTCTTCTATCTCCTCCTGCTCTCCCTCGCGGAACACCTGGGGTTCCTTCCCGCTTACCTTCTGGCCGCCGCCGCCGTGGTGGCCCTGATCACCTTTTATGCCGCCGGCGTCTTGCGGGAGAGGATCGCCGTGGTGGCCACCGCCTTTACCCTGGCGGGCCTGTACGGTTTCTTATATTTCCTGCTGATCAACGAAGACTACGCGTTGCTCATCGGCAGTCTTGGTCTTTTCGCCATCATGGCCATGGTGATGTATCTCACGAGAAAGATCGACTGGTATGCGCTGGGGACATCCCGGGAGAACGGAGAGTAAGCCGAAAACCTAATGAGGCCGATCGAAGTCAAAAGTTGGTAAAACGGTGTTAATCAATCCGGCGACGCCGAAGGAGTGGATTCGGTCACGACGGCCATCCGGTGCTTGAGGGTGGTAGCAATAATGAAGCGCTCGCACGGTCGGATGGGCGGCAAGGCCCCGGCCGACGCGGAGATCTCTCCGTCCACGGGAATCTCGATCAGGCCGTGGTGGTCGAGTGCCTTTTCGAACCAGACACCGGGTTTCTAGAGGGAGTTCCAGTTTTCCCAACCGGCTCTTGACGGCGATCTCGAAGGCGGAGATGGAAGAGACGAAGAGTTCACCGGCATGTTCGCCGATGGCCTCCCGGGCGTGGGGCGAGAGTTTGTCCTGGTCGGCAGCAAGCCAAAGCAGGACGCACGTATCAAGGAGGATCATTCCGGATACCTCGCCTCGGGCGGCCATTCCTCCTCCAGCGGTCGGACGGGATCTTCGTGGAAAACCACTTTACTGAGGGTGGGCGATGTCCGGAAAGGGTCCTTGGCTTTCGGCCAGGGAACCAGTTTGGCCACCGGCCTACCGTGCCGGCAGAGGATTACCGTCTCTCCTTCCCGTTCGACCTTGGCCAAAAGCTCGGAGAGCCTCGTCTTGGCCTCGTGGGTGTTGATGGAAAGCATCCGTCGTTTTCCTTTCGAAACTAAGTCTAGTCTAGTTTTTTATATAGCTCCCTACCCTTCGTCAACGGTGCGGGACTCCATACTTCGAGGCTATAAACCGATGAAGGTCGGAGGTAAAGAAGAGATGAAACGGACCGTAACAAGAACCATCTCCCTTTGGCCTTTTTATCTCCACCTCCGGTCGGGCCCGGCCGGACCGGAAAGGTTCTTCCTCCCCGCGGCGACGGCCGGCGCGCTTATTCTTCCTTTCTTCCTCCCGCCCGAGCCCGCCGGTTTGGGGAGCCATACCCGGCTTTTCCTCGACCCCTGTCTCTTTTACCGCCTTACCGGCCTGCCCTGTCCGCTTTGCGGGATGACCACGAGCCTCGGTTTTCTTGTCCGCGGGAGGTTTTTCGCCTCCCTGGGGGCCCATCCCTTGGGATGGTTAGCTTTTTTCGAATTATCGGTCGCTACGCTCACCATCCTATGGGCCGTAGTCACCCGTCGCGCCGTAAGCGTTTCCCTGCGCGTTACCCCTGGTCAATTCCTTGCCGCGATTCTCCTGCTCTGGGTGGTCCGGCTGGCCGTCTGGAGGTTTGGTTTACCGTTTGGTTTTCCGGGTAAATTTTAATGGGGCGAAGGCCCCTTCCCATGGCGGACCGCTTGTGCTATAATTGTGTCGCACCGGGCGGTCCCATCGTCTAGAGGCCTAGGCCACCGCTCTTTCAAGGCGGCGACACGGGTTCGAATCCCGTTGGGACCACCAATAAAATCTTCTAAGCCCACCTTCTCGCCAACCTGGCTTCCCCAGAGGGAGCTTTTTTTATATTTGGATATTCGACGCGAACAGGCTAAAGGAAGGAAACGGGGCGCGGATGTAGAAACAAAAAGAAGTTTAGCCAGATAAATAACCTACAAGACCAAGGAGTGAACCCCGCATGACCGACCAAGAACGCGCAGCACTTACCGACCGGGCCCGCCGGATCCGCGGCCACATCATCAAGATGCTCGCCGCGGCGGGCTCGGGGCATCCCGGCGGCTCCTTATCGGCCGTAGAAATCCTTACTTTTCTTTATTTCCGCCGGATGCGCTATGACCCTAAAAACCCTCAATGGCCCGACCGCGACCGCTTTGTCCTCTCCAAGGGCCATGCGGCGCCGGTTTTATACGCCACCCTGGCCGAGGCCGGGTTCTTCCCGGTGGAGACGCTCACCACCTTGCGGCGTTTCGGCAGCATCCTTCAGGGCCATCCCGACATGAAAAAGACGCCCGGGGTAGAGATGTCCACCGGTTCCCTGGGGCAGGGACTCTCGGCCGCCAACGGCATGGCCCTCGCCGGCAAGCTCGACAAGAAAGACTACCGGGTTTACGTCTTGCTGGGCGACGGCGAGATCGAGGAGGGCCAGATCTGGGAGGCGGCCATGACCGCCGTCCACTACAAACTGGATAATCTCACCGCTTTCCTGGACTACAACCATCTCCAGATCGACGGCCGCATCGAAGAGGTGAAGTCCAATACCGATCCGGTCGGCCGTTTCCGGTCCTTCGGGTGGCACGTGTTAGAAGTTGACGGCCACGACTTCGCCGCCTTGGAGCGGGCCGTGGACGAAGCCCAGGCCACCAAGGGTAAGCCCACGATGATCGTCGCCCATACGGTTAAAGGCAAGGGCGTCTCCTTTATGGAGAACCAGGTGGGCTGGCACGGCACGGCCCCCAAGCCGGAAGAAGCCCAGAAGGCCTTGGCCGAACTGGGGCTGGCATAATCCCAGACGGGGATAAATGGACGGGATTAACAGGATTTATCGGATTTTAGTTTATAGAGTTTATTAATTCGGGTAAGTTAATGAAATTTCTGTGGAAAATATAGCAAAAGAAATTCTAACTTTAATTTAGCAAAATCTCGTTAATCCTCTCTAATATCCTTCTTCTTTTAACCTAATAATTGGAGGTTTTCTAATATGATCCAGAAGATCGCCACCAGAGACGCCTATGGCCAGGCCCTGGTAAAGCTCGGGCGGGAGAATCCCAATGTGGTTGTCCTGGACGCGGATCTCTCCAAGTCCACCAAGACCGCGGGTTTCGCCAAGGAATTCCCGGAAAGGTTCTTCCAAATGGGCATCGCCGAGGCCGATATGACCAGCACCGCCGCGGGCCTGGCCACCTGCGGGAAGATCCCCTTCATCAGCACCTTCGCCTGCTTCGCCACGGGGCGGAACTTCGATCAGCTGCGGGTCTCGATTGCCTACCCCCATCTCAACGTAAAGATCGCCGCCACCCATGCCGGGATCACCGTAGGCGAGGACGGCGCCTCCCACCAGTCCATCGAGGATGTCGCCCTCATGCGGGTCATTCCCGGGATGATCGTCCTCTCGCCGGCGGATGCCGCAGATGCCGAGGCCGCAGTCTTCGCCGCCGCGGCCGTCGAGGGCCCGGTCTACCTTCGTTTCGGCCGGGAGCCGATGCCCGTGATCTTCCCGCCGGAAAGAAAACTCATCATAGGCAAGGCCGACCGCTTGAAGGAAGGGACCGAGGCCACCATCGCCGCCACAGGTGTCATGACCGCGGTGGCCCTGGAGGCGGCGGAGATCCTGGCTTCCCGCGGCCGGATGGTGCGGGTCTTGAATTTTTCGACCATCAAACCCATCGATGGGGAGGCGATCGTGGCCGCGGCCCGGGAGACCGGGGCCATCGTCACCGCCGAGGAACACTCGATTATCGGTGGGTTGGGGAGCGCCGTGGCCGAGGTAGTGGTAAAACATTACCCGGTACCCATGGAATTCGTCGGAGTTCAGGACCGTTTCGGCCAGTCGGGCAAGCCCGCGGAGCTGATGAAGGAATACGGCCTCACGGCCGAGGACATTGTGGCTGCGGTCGAGCGGGCCATCGCCCGAAAGCGGTGAAACCCCTTAAACCGCGGGCTGCGCGGAATCCATTTCCCGGGCGACGAGCGACCAGCGACAAGCGGCGAATTGGAGGTTGATTTGGATGAAACGCATCGGTTTCATGACCGGCGGGGGCGACTGCGCCGGGATCAATGCTTTCTTGGCCGCCTGCCTCAAGCGGGGCAGTGAAGGCTATGGGGCGGAATTCGTCGGCATCCGGCGGGCCTTCGAGGGGGCCTGCGCCGACCGCATCGAGGATTTCCTCGTCCCCTTGGGCCCTGCCGATGCCGTGGGGCTCGAGAATAAACCCAGCACCATCCTGGAGTCTTCCCGTTTCAACCCCTTTTCCGAAGCCAACCGGGCCAAGGGTTATCCCGAGAAACTGGTGGCGAACCTGAAGAAGGTCGGGATCGATGCCGTGCTGGCCACGGGTGGGAACGACACGATCAAGTCGACGAAAGGGTTGACCGAGCTCGGCATCCCGGCCATCGCCGCGCCTAAAAGCATCGACAACGATGTCTCCGGCACCGACACCATGCTGGGCTTCAAGACCGCCGTAACCTTCGGCGCCTCAGCCTTCCGCAGCACGGTGGAGTCGGCCCGGACCCACCGCCGGATCTCGCTTGTGGAGATCATGGGCCGCGAGGCCGGCTGGTTGAGCCTGGAGATCGGGTTGGCCGGCGGGGCGGATATCATCCTGATCCCCGAGAAACCGGTGGATCTGGCCCGCCTCTGCGGGCGGGTGGCGGCCCTCAATGAGCGCCAAGGGTATGTGAACATCGCCGTGGCCGAGGGGACCCGCATCCGGTTGGACGACCCGGTGCTCGTGGCCGCGGCCGAGGCGACGCCGGTGGTGGCGGCGATGTTGAAAGAGGACCTCGGCAAGGACGAGCACGGCAACCCTAAACTCGGTGGGATTGCCCAGATCCTCCGGCGGATCATCCGCCATCGGTTGGGTTTGAAGAAGCTCGAGGATGTGCGGGCCACGGATCTCGGTTTCACCTTGCGGGGACTGCCGCCGGTGGCCGACGACATCATCCTCGGGTTGCGTTTCGGCTTCGCTGCCGTGGACCTGCTTTTTGCCGGAGAGGCCGGCTTTATGGTGGGCCTCCAGGGTACGCGGATCGTTAAAGTACCGTTTGCGGAGGCGTTGGTCCAAAAGAAGGTAGACTGGAGCGAGACGGACCTCAAGAACGCCGGTGTGGTCTGGTAATCGGCAAAAGGAAAAGGAGGAATTTTAAAGATGCCACTTGTTACTTCCCGCGCCATCCTGGAAGCGAGCCTCGAGGCCTTTAGGGCCGGGCGGCCCTTTGCCGTCGGAGCCTATAACGTTAACAACATGGAGCAGATGCAGGGCATCATGCGGGCGGCCAAGGAGACGAATTCCCCGGTCATCGTCCAGGTGAGCCGCGGGGCCCTGAAATACGCCGAGGACAAATACCTCCGCAACATCATCATGGCCGGGGTGGAGCTCAACCCGGAGGTCCCCATCGCCGTCCATCTCGACCACGGCAATAATCTGGAGGCGGTCAAGCGGGCCATCGATCTCGGTTTCACCTCGGTCATGATCGACGGTTCGCTCCTGGAGGACGGGAAAACCCCTTCGGATTTTGCCTACAACGTCCGGGTCACGAGCGAAGTCGTGAAATACGCCCACGACCGGGGCGTCTCGGTGGAAGGAGAGCTCGGCACCCTTGGTGGGATCGAGGACGGGGTCGGTTCGGGGAAGGCCCATCTCACCGACCCGGACCAGGCGGTGGAGTTCGTGGAGCGGACCGGGGTCGACGCGCTGGCCATCTCCATCGGCACTTCGCACGGGGCGTTTAAGTTCAAGGGTGAGCCCAAGATCAGCTTCGAGGTCATCAAGCGCTGCCGGGAACTCCTTCCCAATACGGCCCTGGTGTCTCACGGTTCCTCCAGCGTCCCGGCGGAATTGATCGAGGAGATCAACCGTTATGGCGGGAAACTGGAACACGCCAAAGGGGTACCGATCGAGGTCCTCCAGCAGGCCATCGCCTACGGGATCAACAAGATCAACGTGGACACGGACATCCGTCTGGCGGCCACGGCGGCCACGCGCAAGTTCCTGGCCGAACACCCGGAGAAATTCGACCAGCGGGATTACGCCGGCGCGGCCAGGGAGGCCATCGCCCGGGAGATCGCGGCCAGGATGCGGGCCTTCGGCACCGCCGGCCGAGCCCCGGAGGTAAAACCCCTCGGCCTTGAAGAGATGAAGGCGCGCTACGCGCGGGGATGAGGACATCTGTCGGTTTTGACGTAAAAACAAAAAGAGGGGACCGCCTCGACGGTCCCTTGTTTTTTATACATGGTGATAATGTCCACCAGAAAATAAAGCTCCTTACCTGTTGTCAATAACACTCCTCCGCCGGAAGGGGAAGGTCTGGGTTGGAAAGTATAGCCGATCCATAGCGTTAAGGCTTCTCATGGCCATGGCGTTTTCGCCCTTTTCGCTTTTAGTGTCACGAGCGCGGAAACCAGTTGACGTTCCTTAAGGCCAAAACCGTCGCACCGGAGATTTGACAAGGGTCGCTTTAAAAATTCACCGGCTGGTTTTTTTCTCCTCTTTTCGCAACGCCATTTCCCCCCGGAGGGTTTTAAGTATCACGTAAATGAGTATTAAAAGAAGAATCCCGGCCATGGCAAGGAAGAATCGGTTGTATACCAGGGCCATCAGCGTAAGACCGCCGCCGGTGGCGGGCAGGATTATCCGCTGGGAGGACACCTTTCTCACCTCCTTACCATTCCTGGGGCCGCGCGAAGAGGGAGAGAAAATAGGCCCTCACCTGTAAGAACGAGAGGACCACGGCCACAAGCAGCTCCGGCAGGACGGCGAGGCGCAGCGCCAGGTCTCCGGGTTCGATCCGTTCGAGAAAGCGGAGTTTGTAAAGGGACCAGACTTGTCCCAATCCGGCCAAGACCAAAGGCACGGGATGAAGGAAGAATCGGATCCGCCAAGTTCCGTCCAAGATGAGGTTGACAAGGAGATGGGAGACCACCCCGGCGAAAAGGAGGATAAAGAGCAGGTGTTGGCAGAGATCGCCGAGGGTGAACCGGTCGATGCACGATTGTAACAAGATGTCGATCCCGCCCCGCATCCAGCGGAGCCGCTGGCGGAAGAAGGACTTAAACGTCAGGGGAACCTTGGTCCAGGCCCGCATGCGCGGGCAGAACATGGTCTGCCATCCCGCCCGGCGGAGCCTGAGGGTGAGGTCGTAGTCTTCGAGCATATGTCCCGGGGTATAACCGCCGACGGCCAGCAAGGCCGACAGGTCAAAGACGCTGCAGAGACCACGTCCTGCCAGGTGGCGGTGCGGACGGCATCGAAGCCGGCGCCTTCCAGTCGTTGCAGGCGCCAGAGGAACCAGGTCTCCAGCCGTCGCCAGAGGGATCTTCGGTCCCCCTCCGGCGGGAGCACGCCCGCGGTCGAACAGACCCCGCCCAACCGGGGGTAACGTTCGAAACAGGCCACGGCCTCTTCGACCAGGTGCCGGTCGAAACGGCTGTCGGCAGCGGCCACCACCACGAGGTCGATGGGCTTGTCCCGTAAGAACTCCAACCCGCGGTTCACCGCCCCGGCCCGCAGGCGGGGGACGTGGTTATCCAACACCACCAATTGCGGAAGATTTTTTTGCATCTCGGCCAAGACCCGGGCGGTGTCGTCGGTGGAACAGTCGTTCACCACCACGATGAAGTCCAAAGGATAGGTCTGTCCGGCCAGATCGGCCACGGCCCCGGCGATGGTAACTTCCTCATTATGGGCGGGGATGACGGCCGCCACATGCCAACGCATTATCCGTTACCTCCTGACAAACGGCGGAGACTAAAAGGCGCCGCCGGTTGTCGCCATAAGTAGACCGGAACGGGATGGTCGCCTTTTATCCCGGAAGTATCCAACCGCCGTCGATCACCGGAGCCGGTCTTGCTTCCGAGGTGAGTCCTATCGCCCGGACCTCGAGCAGGAAAGGTTCCTCTGCCGAAAGGGTGATAGACGGAACCTCTGGAGGTTCGGCAGAAAGGCGGGTCTCTTTGTCATAGCGTATGGAGACATCGAAGAGAAAAAGGGCGCTCGCGGCGGTCCGCCACGGCCAACCCACAGGGGTTTTCACCCATCCAGGGTGGTAGGGATTTCATTACATTGCCAAGATATGATCTTTCTTGCGGGGATATGTACCTTCGATCCCTTTTGCCCCACGGATCAGGTAATTACATGGTTTCGAGTTCCCTCCGTGTCAATTCACCTTTCGGTAAGATTTTAGATGAGAGATCGCGGTAAAGTTTATTGGTTTACTGGCCGATAATTTTATTGACAAAACAATACAGAATATCCTTCTTTACTTCACCTTTGGATGGTGTTATAATAATATCAGATATCGGATATCCTATAAGGGTGACAAAACATGCAAGGAAGGTCGACCCTCACTCCCAACCTCGGTGCTCCCTTGAAGAGTGGTTCGCTTGTCCGGCTCATCATCGGCCGTATCGAAGAAGCACTAGTAAACAAAGAGCTTAAGCCGGGAGACAAGTTACCACCCGAAGCCCAGTTGGCGAAGATAATGGGCGTGGGAAAGAACTCCGTCCGCGAAGCTTTACGGATGCTTGAAGCCTTGGGTGTGGTAGAAGTTCGTCACGGCGATGGAAGTTACATTGTAGAGGAACCTACGTCGGAGAGCATTAATCCCCTTGTTTTCGCCCTTCTAATCGAAAAAGGAAGTAATGAGCAGATCTATGAGCTTCGCCTGCAATTAGAACCGGCCTTTACTGGCTTAGCTGCTCAAAAGGCCACTGAAGAGGATTTCGCCCGCCTTGAAGCGATGATCGATGAACTGGCCCATGAAGTAGAAGAGGGCAAATCCATGCCCGAAACCGATCTTTCGTTTCATTATGCCATCCTGGAGATCTGCCGGAATCCTTATCTCTACCGCATCGGACGTGCCGCCCTTCAATTATTCAAGGCTTCGATCGGCAGTTCGATGAAGCCCGATCCCCGTAACGCCGTCCGGGACCATCGTAAAATCTTGACGGCTATGCGTACCCGGGATCCGGAGAAAGTGCGCGCTGCCGTGGTGGAAACGCTGGAGGGCTGGAAGGTCCGCGGGCTGGCCTTAAAGGATTGATTCGGTTACGTACGTACCCACCTAAATCATTTTTAGGAGGCGATCCTTCTTGCCCACCGTGGCCGCTGTTTACACCGCCCTTACTCTCGTAGAGCCCATTAAGGAGCTCTTTCGGGAACTACTTCCCGATTGCCGTCTTATTAATATTGTCGATGACAGCCTTATCCAAGACGTCATCCGCGATGGCCGGCCTTCTCCGTCGGTCATCCGCCGTCTGCTCGTTTATTACCAGGCCGGGTTCGATGCCGGCGCAGATGTTATTCTCAATACATGTTCCTCCGTGGGAGAGGTCGTGGATCTTGCCCGACCCATTTTTGAACGGCCTATTTTTAAAATTGACCAACCTATGGCCGCAAAAGCGGTAAGAACAGCTCATTCTATCGGAGTTTTAGCCACCCTCCCTACCACCCTTGTTCCTACTATTCGTCTCGTTCAAAGCGAGGCAGAAAAAATCGGTAAAAAAATCGAAATCGTAGAGGGGTTGGCCGAGGGGGCTTTTACGGCGCTCATGTCCGGTGATGCTCAAGGGCATGATGCCCTTATCCGGGAAACTGCTTTAAAAATTGCGGAAAAAGTAGAAATTATTGTTCTTGCCCAGGGATCCATGGCGCGGATGGAAGAGCCCTTAATGAAGCATACCGGGAAGATCGTCCTTTCTAGTCCGCGCTTGGGAGTACTTGGAGTAAAGGAATTTCTAACAGCTAGAGACAATGAAAACCGTTGATGTAAAAGGGGGTGGGGTTTCGCTGAACTGATTTTGGTTTTTTTCAAAAGAGATAAATCTTGGAAGGAGGAGCAAATCGTGAAGATTGGTCTCAAAAGAACTCTCTTGCCTTTCCTTGGTCTCTCTCTGCTTTTATTGTCGTTTAGCAATTTTGTTGTGGCCGAAGAGCCGATCGTTCTCCGGTACGCCCACATGAACCCGCCAACAAGCGTGGCCGGTCAGCAGGCCACCATGTTAGCCAAGCTTGTTGAGGAAAAGACAAAAGGGAGAGTAAAAATTCAAGTTTATCCATCTTCGCAATTGGGTGGTCTACAAGAACAGGCCGAGATGGTAAGTGTCGGTACGGTAGCCATCCATCATAACACGATGGCCGGGATCGGCTCGCTTTACGGTGACTTCGCCGCCTTGGATACACCCTATCTATACAAAGACGTTGCCCATCTCATGCGCGTAACCAACCCATGGACTTCACCGCTTATGAAGACGCTTAATCAGAAGCTCATTCAAACACGTAATGTACGTGTCTTTTATACCTTCTTCTTCGGTACCCGGCAGCTAACCTGCGACCGTCCCATTTATAGTCCCAACGATCTTAAAGGGGTAAAGATCCGTGCGATTCCCTTCCCCATTTACACGGCCACGGTACAAGCTATGGGCGCCGTTGCCGTCCCGCTCGATTTCGCCGAAGTTCCCACGGCCCTGGCCACCGGGGCTATCAATGGCCAGGAGCATCCGCCTGATACTATTCTTACGGCTAAACTTTAAGAGACTCAGCCTTACCTGATCCTTACAAGCCATATTATGGGGGCCGAATGTGTGGTCTTTAACGAGAAGATTTGGCAGCGCCTCCCCCGCTCGATCCGTAAAGTTCTTGAAGACGCGGCCAAAGAAATATCCGTCAAAGCTTCCAAGATGACCGAAGAACTGGAGGCCAAGCAGATCGAAGAACTCAAGGCGAAAGGGATGAAAGTCATCGGGCCGGAAAACGGCTTAGATCTGGATGCTTTCAAAATAAAGGTTAGAACGGTTATTCTTAATCGTTTCGGGGAGCAATATGCTCATATTTATAACACGATCGAAAAGATTAAGTAACTCTTTTCCGGCCCGTTGGCTTTAAACGTCTTGGGGAGCGGTTCCATCCGCTTCCCAAGACATAAATTTACTGCTATTTCTGAAAAAAGTGAGGAGATTATACCGTGCACAAGGGTAAGGTCCCCTTTCTCGTCAAAGGCCTGGAATCGCTGGCCGTGATAGAAATGTTTGTCTTGTCATTATTCGTTTTTGCCCAGATCGTTTTGCGGAACTTGGGGGCTGTAGTTCCCGTGTGGCTGGACGAAGGGGCCCGTCTAGCCCATGTGGTCATGGTCTATCTCATAGTCCCTATACTTTTCCGGGAAGGCTTGCATCTAGCCGTCGATACGTTTATAAAACTTTTTCCCAAAAAAATCCAAAAAGTTGCCGGGCTGTTTACCCTTCTATGCTGCTTTCTCTTCGGTGTTTTCTTTTTATATAGCAGCTATGATCTTTTATGGGTAAAAGGGATCTGGAGCGTCCCCACCCCGGCCATTCTGATGCCGAGTTTCTTCTTGTATCTAGGGCCCATCCTCGGGGTCACGCTCTCCCTGGTGTTCATTTACGAACGAATCTGGCTCTTGTTCACGAAAAAAGAGGAGTGAAGCGCCATGACCGGACTGGCCATCCTTATAAGTTTCTTGGTTCTTGTAATGCTCGGCGTACCGCTCGGGGTAAGTATGGGCCTTCCCAGTGTTGTTTATATCTTGAGTAAAGGAATTCCCCTCTCGATCTTGGCGCAGAGGATGGTTAATTCCATCAATTCTTACCCTTTATTGGCCGTGGTTCTTTTCATCTTCGTCGGAAACTTGATGAACACCAGTCGTATTACCGACCGGCTCTTTAATGCGGTTAAACTTTTTGTGGGTTCTATAAGGGGTGGGCTGGCCCACGTCAACGTTCTCGGCAGTCTGGTCTTCGCTGGCATGTCCGGCGCCGCCTTGGCAGATGTGGGTGGCCTCGGCAACGTGGAGATCAAGGCGATGAAAGACCAGGGTTATAAACTGGAGACCGCCCTGGCCATCACGCTCGCTTCGGCTACCATCGGCCCCATCTTTCCACCGAGCATCCCGCTCATCATCTATGCTACGGTGGCGGAGGTATCCGGGGTCAAGCTTCTTATCGCCGGTATTGTACCTGCTTTGCTGATCACGATCTGTTTAATGATCGCCATCGCCCTTATTGCCAAACGGGAGAATTTTCCTAAAGAGAAAATCCTTTTATCAAGGAGGGAAAAGGCAAAAACCCTGGTCTTGGCTTTCCCGGCCTTGATCTTTCCGTTTTTACTCACGGGCGGACTTCTTTCCGGCCTTTTTAGCCCTACCGAGATGTCCGGGATGGCAGTGGTTTATACGATTATTCTGGGTGTAGGAATCTATCGGGAATTGGACTTTAAATCGTTCTGGCGGATGGCTAGAGAAACAGTCCTCTCCACGGCCAACATCATGTTTATCATTTCCGTGGCCGCTGTCTTCGGATGGGTTCTTGCCGTTGAACAGGTACCCCAGCAGATGACCGCCTTTCTTCTCGGAATTTCCAGCAATCGTTATGTGCTTCTACTTATTGTAAACCTGTTACTCCTTATCGTCGGGATGTTCATGGAGTCGAACGCGGCTATTCTGATCTTTACCCCCCTTATAGCCCCTGCCCTTTTAAGTGTAGGTGTGGATCCTGTTCATCTGGGTATCGTCGTGGTCCTGAATCTAATGATCGGCCTTCTGACTCCGCCGGTAGGGATGAGCCTTTATATGGGGAGTATTGTTTCTGGGCTTCCCTTCGAGAAGGTCACCCGGGCTACTCTTCCTTGGGTGATACCGCTTATGGTCGCCCTTTTAATCGTGACTTTTTTCCCGTCCATTTCGACTTGGATCCCCAACTTGGTCTTTATCCATTAGCAGCGTTACTTAAAAGAGGCCGAGAAATAATAATCCCGATTTCAAAAGCAAGACCTTTAGCACGTTCCCGCCTCACCCCTCCCGCTCTCCAAAATAGAGGGGACGGCCGCAGGACGGGGTGAGGTTTTTACCAGGCAGCCAACCCCCAAACTAGTTCTTTGCCCGGAGAAGCCAGAATATCTTGGAAATTTGGTATACGAGGAGGAAATAACATGCACAAAATCATCCTCACCGTAGCCCCGGTAGCGGCCGGCGCAAAAGAAGAGATAAAAAACCCCCTCCGGCCGGAGGAGATCGCCCAAGAGGTGATCGCCTGCGCCGAAGAAGGCGCAAGCATGGTCCACCTTCACGTCCGCGATGCGGAGGGAAAGCTGACGAAAGACCTCTCTGTCTTTACCCGCACTTTGGATCTGATCGAGGAACGTACAGATATCATCATTCAGGGTTCTACCGGCGGGCTCTCGGAGCTTTCCCCGGAAGAACGGTGCGTAGTCTTAAACGATCCCCGCGTCGAAGTGGCCTCGCTCAACATGGGCTCGGTTAACTTCGATGAAGATGTCTATATCAATACTCTCCCGGAGATCCGGTACTGGGCCGGGCAGATGCGCACCCGGAAGGTCCTGCCGGAGATGGAGATCTTCGAGGCCGGTATGGTCCATAATGCCTTTCTCCTGGCGGAAGAAGGGGTCTTGAGCCCGCCTTTTGTCTTTGCGTTCTCCCTCGGTTTTCGCGGTGCCCTTCCCGCCGACCATTATAGCCTTTTTTTCTTACAGGGTCTCGTGCCACAAGGTTCGCTTTGGGGTTTAATCCATCAGGGGATGCGGGATATGTCCCTCCTGGCGGCGGCCGTAGGCATGGGTGCCGCCTTTATCAGGGTCGGCTTTGAGGATAGTATCTACCTTGCCCCCGGCCGCGTCGCCAACTCCAATGCCGAACTTGTGGCGCAGGCGGTCCGGATGATCCAGGCGATGGGCCTGGAGGTGGCCACCCCTGCGGAGGCGCGAAAGATTCTCGGCCTCGGTTCCCGCTGTGAACTTTAGCTTGCTGAATTGGGGACGACAAAATGAAGGAAAAAATCCTTGCCTGGGACGAATTCCTTACCCTTCTTCCGGTCGACCCGGCTGAAGAAGCAATTAATGAAGCCTGGCGGGCGGCTTTAGCCCGCCTGCCGGGGAAGATCGTCGTCCTCGATGACGACCCTACCGGGGTACAGACCGTCCATGGTATCCCGGTCTATACTCGCTGGGAGCGGCCGACCCTCGCGCGCCTTTTTGAGGATGACGCGCGCTTGGTCTACATCCTTACCAATTCACGTGCCCTTACGGCCGCCCAGACGGCCGACCTCCACCGCAGGTTGGCCGCGGACCTGGTCCGGACCGCGGAGGAACTCCGCTGCGACTTCCTCCTCGTCTCCCGGAGCGACTCTACCCTCCGTGGACACTACCCTTTGGAGACCGAGATCCTCGCCGCAGAGCTCGGGCGGAAGGTCCCCATCCACGGGGAGATCGTCGCCCCCTTCTTCTTAGAGGGGGGGCGGTTCACCTTCAATGATGTGCACTACGTCCGCGAAGGAGACCACTTGGTTCCGGCCGGGCAGACCGAGTTCGCCCACGACCCGGTCTTCGGCTACAGATCCTCGGACCTCAAGAAATGGATCGAGGAGAAGACCGGCGGCCGTTATCCGGCGGAGAAGGTGAAGAGCATCCCCTTGGTCATGCTGCGGGCACAGGATCTCCCGGAGATAGTGGCCCTTCTTAAGGAAGTCGAGGGTTTCGGCAAGATCGTCCTCAATGCCGTCTCCTATACGGACTTGAAGGTCTTCACTATCGCCCTAGCCGAGGTCTTGGCGGCCGGTAAGCGCTTCCTTTTTCGTACCGCCGCCTCGTTCGTGCGGGTGGTCGGAGGGATCGATCCCAAACCCCTCCTTGGGCCGAAGGATCTTTACCCTGCCGGGCGGCCGGAGGGGCCCGGCCTTATTTTGGTCGGGTCTTACGTGCGCAAGACCACCGCCCAGCTCGAAGCCTTACGCTCTTTGCCGGACCTGGTTTGGATCGAATGGAACGTGGCACAAGCGGCCGAGGAGGCGGGGGTTGAAGCAGAGACCGCCCGGGCCGTGGCAAAGGTGGAGGCGGCTTTCGCCACCGGCCGGGATGCCTGCGTGTACACCAGCCGGGATTACCGGGGAACCGCGCAGGGCGGGGAGGCGGATTTACTTTTCGCTCAACGGATCTCAAAGGGTTTGGTGGATATAGTACGGCGCCTGCGAACCCGGCCCGGCTTCATCCTGGCCAAAGGCGGTATTACTTCCAGCGATATCGGCGTAAAAGGTTTGGAGGTTGAGCGGGCCATGGTCCTCGGCCAGATCCGGCCGGGCGTGCCGGTATGGCGGCTGGGACCGGAGAGTAGATTTCCCGGCCTGCCCTATGTAATCTTTCCCGGGAATGTCGGTGACGAGACGACCTTGCGGGAAGTGGTTACCGTTCTCCGGGGTAAAGGGGGACCCGCCGGGAACCCCTAACCTCCTTCCGGCAGGATTTCCACCCCCATCCGGCGCAACATGCCAGGGTGGGGGTGGTTTTGTGCTCCATTTCTCGTGTGAAGAGGACCTGGCCCTGCTCGAAGCCTACAAAGGCCTCCGCGTGGCCGACGTGCGGGACGGCATGACTTCCTCATGCTCCATCACTACGGGAGCATGTCCCCGGAGACGCGGCCGCTCTTCCGCGTGCGGGCCTGCGGGATCGCGCGGATCGTGCGCTATCTCCCTTACGAGGGCGGCCTGGGGACCATGATGCCCGAGGAATACCTGGCCGTGGGCCGACGAGTATTACCGGACGGTCTGCCCCTATCCGTGGATCGAGGAGATCCGGGAAGGAGACTTCATCGTCATCGACCAAAGCAAGGTCGACGCCGGCCTGATGGGATCGTGTAATTCCCTGGATGGCGTCAAACGCGGTGCCAGGGGCTATGTGACCAACGGCGGCGTGCGGGAGACGGATGAGATCATCGGCCAGAGGGTTACTTTTTCTCGTCCCGTTTTTCGCCGAGGTTCGTCCCCATCGGGATAATGGGTTGATCGACGAAGGTGAGCGAGGTATCGAGTCCGCCCGGGTCGGCGAAGGTATCGACGATCAGACGCTTGCGCAGTTCCTCTTCGCTTAAGGAGGAACGTTTTCCTTTCTTCCCTTTCTCTTTTTCCTTCATCGCCATAACCTCCACCGATTTATTTTACCCTCCATCCTTCGGTAAAGTCGGTTTTGGGGTAAACAAAAATGAGAAGCAAAAGAAGATTTTGGGAGAAATAAGAAGGGCCATGCCCCGTCCGTACCGAATGTCTCGGAAGCCTTAAAGCGTCTCCGGCCCCCTGCCGGATTCGCCGTGGGCTTCCTCGATCTCCGAGGTTTTGAACTCATGGAAAAGGGCCGTCCCGAAGTTCGCCGTCAGCCTTCTCGGCGGCGAGCGGGCGGGTTATAGAGAGGCTTAAGCCCATCCCAAGGGAGGCAAGGACGCCCATCGTGGTTGCCATGGGCGTTGAGGCGAGGCGAGGGTATGCAAAAAGCCATGCTCATCCCGAGCTCATCTCCCTAACAAATCTGCCGACATCTTCTGGCTTATGGGCGTCTGAAGCAGTAATAATGGAGACGTTATTTTCTTTGCATACTGTCAGCAAACGTTTATTCATACCAAGTTCGGGATGATTATAATTGATGTGTAATCCGGCGCTTTGTTCTACTTTCATATTTGTCTTGTTTAATAAAACAGCAAGTTCCTTATATTGGCAAGTAAGGTATATACCCGGTAAATACCCAAA
>JAAYXC010000172.1 GCA_012516115.1 Bacillota bacterium
GAAGGGTGGACTTGCCCACGCTGGTGGCGCCGACCACGGCCAGGCTCCGGCGGTGGCCGGCGAGCCGGCGGGCCGTCTCGACCAAAGTCCGTAGCCCTTTTTCTTTGGCCGCGCTGATGCCGACCACGGCCGCGGGGGGTGGGGCGGCGGAGACCTCCGTCCATCTCCGGGCGGTCCACGCCATGACCTCGGCGGCGCCGGCCCTGGGTGGCAAAAGATCCATCTTGTTGATGGCGAGGAGGACGGGTTTCTCCGGCGGGAGCGATCCTGGCGGGGGCAGGCTGCCCTCCAGGTCGCCGAGGTCGGCCAGATAGAGGATGGCCCCTGCCGAGGCCATGGTTTCCTCCACCATCCGCCGGGCGATGGCCGCGTCGAGCGGCCGGCTTTCTTCCCGGCCGTAGTGGGTGAGCCGGTAGCACCGCCGGCAGATGAGGTCTTCCCCGTAAGGGAGTTCCGGCGGTAGGTACCCGGGTCGGGAGGGGTCCTCACCCTGGAAAAGAGCGCCGCAGCCGGGACAACGCCGGATATTCACCCCCAAAGCCCACGCTTTCGGAAGCGCTTGACCACCAATCGTTCCAGGCGCCGGACGGCCCGGGTGCTCAGGAACTCGGTCTCGCTTAGCGGCGGGGTCCAGATGGTATAGAGGTCCATCCGGTTCCCGCCGAGGATGTCCGTGAAGAGCTGATCGCCGATGACCGCGGTCTCTTCCGGCGCGGTGCCGAGGATGGCCAAAGCGCGTTTGAAAGAGGTTTTGAAGGGTTTGGTCGCCTGGGGCAACCCGGGGATCCCGAGGGTTTCGGCCACCGCCTCCACCCGTTGGGGAACGGCGTTGGAGACGATGCAGAGCTTGAACCCGGCCTTCTTGAACCGGTCGACCCAGGCGACGAGCTCGGCGGGGACGATCTCCGAACCCCATTCCACCAGCGTGTTGTCGAGATCGAGGATAAGGCCTTTGATACCCTGAGCCCGCAGGGTTTCCGGTTCCAGGGCGAAGATCGACTCCGCGCGGTAGCGGGGACAGAGTTTCTCCAGCATGCGTGGCCTCCTTGCGCGTTCGATTCTGCCCACGAGGTCGATCGATCCCGGACGCGAAGGTATCTGGCCTCTTCTCGCAGGAGACCGGTTGTCCTCGGTCTGTGGCTACCCATGCCCCACGGGAAGGGGGGGTGAGGTGAGTCCATCTCCCCGGCCTTTACCTTCGTCCTCCGGGTGAAAGCACTTCCTATTATATCATAGCCCCGGAGGCCACGGCCATTTTACCGGCCGCCTTGACCCGTCATTTCTTTCCATAGCTTGCGGAGGGCTTTCTTTTCGATACGCGAGACGTAGGAACGCGAGATGCCGAGGAGTTTGGCGATCTCCCGCTGGGTCCTCGTCGTGCCGTTCCGGAGTCCGTAGCGGAGCTCGATCACTAGTCGTTCTCTCTTTCCCAGGCGGGCGAGTCTTTCCCGCAGCCTCTCTTCCTCGAGCTTGGCCTCCACTTCTTCCGGGACCGCTTCGGACCCCGTATCGAGGACGTCGAGGAGGGTGAGCTCGTTACCCTCCTTGTCCGCTCCGATGGGGTCGGACAACATGGCGTCGTGGCGGGATTTCTTGGCCGCGCGGAGGTGCATCAGGATTTCGTTTTCGATGCAGCGGGCGGCATAGGTGGCGAGGCGGGTATTACGGTCGCGCTTAAAAGTATCGATGCCTTTAATGAGGCCGATGGTCCCGATGGAGATGAGATCCTCGATATCATCTCCCGTGGTCTCGAACTTCTTGACGATATGGGCTACGAGGCGGAGGTTACGCTCGATGAGGACGGCCCGGGCTTCCGGGTCCCCCTGCTCCAGGCGGAGCAATAAGGCCGCCTCTTCTTCTTCGCTGAGGGGAAAGGGAAAGACGTTGCCACCCGAAACGTACAGGGCCAAGGTCAAAAGGCCGTCGAGGATCCAGTCGATCGCCGCCCCGAAAAAGGGGAGCGCCATCCGTAGGCCACCTCCCGGTATGGCGGGCCGGGCCCGCCTAATTAACCTATGTACCGTCGACGGTGGCCGTGCCAGTCCCAAGAGGATCCAAGGCCACGGTGGCCGCCATCACCTCCCGGAAGACGGGGGCCGCGGCCGTGCCTCCGGCCCCTCCGTCCTCGAGGAAGACAACCGCCACGTAGTGCGGGTCTTTCACGGGCGCGAAGCCGGCGAACCAGGCATGGGTGAGGGAGCGGCCGTCCCGGTCTCGGCGGCCGGTCTGGGCCGTGCCGGTTTTCCCCGCCACGCCACAGGGGAGGGCCGCCGCCCGTCCTGTACCGTACCGGACGACACCGGCCATCATCGCCCGGATGTAGCGGGTGGTCTCCTCCCTCAGCACGCGGCGTGGGGGAGGAAAGGGGAAAGCTTTTAACCGGCCACGCCCGTCTTCGAGGCCCAAAACGGTCCGGAGCGTGGGGAGATACCCGCCGTTCGCCACGGCCGCCACGAGCCGTGCCATCTGGAGGGGGCTGATCCGTAGACGACCCTGGCCTATGGAGAGGTTGGCCAGTTCGGCCGGGGGGACGTTCCCCGCGGCGGGGAGGTCACCGGGGTCTTCCCCTGCCAGGTCCGCGGTGGCCGGGACACCGCAACCGAGACGTTCGGCCATCCGTAGCAGGCGTTCCGCCCCCAATCCGAGTCCGAGGTGGATAAAAGTGGTATTACACGAGAAGGCCAGGGCATCGGCCAGGGTGATGAGGCCGTGACTTCCCTCCGGACAACGGAAGAGGGAGGCGCCCACGGCAACCGTTCCTTCGTCTTCATAGAGGTCCCAGAAGGCCGCCGGTCTCTCTTCCAGCGCGGCGGCCAAGACCGTTAGCTTGAAGAGCGAACCGGGCGGGTAGGCGGTCAGCGCCCGATTCAAAAAAGGCGCGTCTTTCCGGTTAAGATAATCGCCGGGGTGTTCGGGATCGAAACAGGGCCGGCTTGTCATGGCCAGGATCTCGCCCGTGTGGGCGGCGAGGACGACGATGGCCCCCTTTTGGAGGCGGCGGTCGGCGATGGCCTCCACCTTTTCCTGCAACTGGCGGTCGATGGTGAGCCGGACGGCGGCGGTTTCGGTGAGGGGTAATCGCAAGAGGCGCCGGCCGAGGCCACGGAGGGGTTCTCTCCGGGCATCCACCACGGCCGCCATGACCCGGCCGGGGCCACGGCAAAGGAGATCGTCGTAGATTTCTTCCAGCCCGGCCGCTCCCCGGCCGTCGCCCGGGTTGACGTAACCGATAAGGTGGACCGCCAGGGGTCGGGGCCCGTACCGGGTACCCATCATCCGGTCGGTAATGGGACGGCCGTGTCGATCGATGAACTCCCCCCGCGGCCGTCCCAAGACGGCCAGGACGGCCAGGCGCTGACGACAGGCCCGGGCAGCCAGATCGTCGGCCTTCACCCATTGCCACCAAAAAAGGCGGCCGGCCAAAATCCCAAAAGAGAGAGAGAAAAAGAGGTGCAGGATGAAGAAACGCCGTTGCGGCATTCCAGATCACTCCGTTGGATAGTTTGTCCAGGAAATAGGTGTCTTCAGGTCGCCCGAGGAGGAATCCCCGGGCGTATGCCGAAGATGGCATGGGAAAATGGAGGGATGAAGATGAAGGCGATGATCCTTGCCGCCGGGGTCGGTTCGCGCTTGGAACCGCTGACCTGTAACATTCCCAAACCCATGGTCCCGGTGGCCAACCGGCCGGTGATGGAGCACATCATCCGGCTTTTGGCCAAGAACGGGATCCAGGAGATCGCGGCCAATCTTTGTTACAAACCGGAAAAAATCGAGTCCTACTTCGGCGACGGGACGGCCTGGGGGGTAAGTCTCAGGTATTCCAGGGAAGAAGAACTCCTCGGGACGGCCGGAGGGGTGAAAAAGCTCGCCGACTTCTTCGACCAGACTTTCGTAGTGATCTCCGGGGATGCCCTGACCGATATCGACCTCGGCAAGCTCATCCGTTTCCACCGGGAGCGGGAGGCCTTGGCCACCATCGCCCTGCGGCCGGTGCCTGACCCCCGCCAGTTCGGGGTGGTGATCGTGGACGAGGAGGGCCGCATCCGTGCCTTCCAGGAGAAGCCGGCGCCGGGCGAGGCTTTGAGCAACCTGGCCAACACCGGCATCTACGTCTTTGAACCGGAGATCTTCGACCATATTCCCGCCGGCCGGTTCTACGACTTCGGGAAACAGGTCTTCCCCCATCTGGTCGAACGGGGGCTCCCCTGCTACGGCCACGTCACCGACGATTACTGGTGCGACATCGGGACCCTGACCCAATACCGCTTGGCCCACTACGATGGCCTGCGCGGCCGGGTCAAGATCAGCATCCCGGGCATGTGGAACCCCGGCGCGGTCTACGTCGGGGAGGGGGCTTACATTGCCCCGACCGCGGCCATCGGTTACAAGGTCATCATCGGTGCCAACTGCCACATCGGCGACGGGGTAGAGATCTTCGGCGAGACGGTCATCGGCGACAATTGCGTCGTCGAAAGCGGTGCCGCCATCTTCGGCAGCATCATCTGGAACAATACCCGCATTGCCCGCGGAGTGCGGCTGGTGGAATGCGTGGTGGGGAGCGAGTGCTACCTCAAAGAGGGTTCGGTCCTCGGCACGGGGGTCATCCTCTCCGATGAATGCGTGGTGGAACAAAACGAGGTCATCGAGGCCAACGTCAAGGTTTGGCCGGGGAACGTGGTGGGGGCAGGAAATAGCGGAGGATCTGGCGAAAAGCTCCGGAGTAACAGATAAGGGCAAATCGAGGAAGGAGAATCTCCTATATGGTCGGAACGTAACGGGATGATCCCTTTCCGTTGTTCGGTCATCCGGAGGGCATTATTATTTATTTTCATTTTAAGTTAATATTTACCAAACATGGAACCGATTCGTTTCAGCAGGAGCAAGGGGTAAACGCGGCGAAATCGGAAAAAGAACATGCCGGTCCTTTCCTTCTTTTTTCTTCTTTCCCCCCAAGGGACAATGGCTACGTGATGAAATTTCCATTGGCTTCCCCGGTCAGGAGGTGTCTCCCTTGGTTCGTCTCTGTTTAATATTGGCGGTGGCGGTTTTTACCTTCTGCACCTCTCTCGGTTCGGCTTCTCCACCCGCCCCGGAACCCTATCGGCTCGATACCGGGGACGTCCTTCGGGTGACCGTCTGGGGTCATGACGACCTGACCACGGAGGTGACGGTGGCGCCGGACGGTTCCATCTCTTTGCCGCTCCTCGGCACCCTGGTGGTTCGCGGGGCCACCCTGGTGGAGGTGGAGAGAATGGTGGCAGAGGGGTTGGTCGCCTATGTGCGTGACCCCCGGGTGACGGTGGCCCTGGTGGCCCGTCGTCAGATTACGATAAAGGTCTTCGGCCAGGTCAACCGACCCGGCGCCTATCAGGTCAACCCGGGTGCCTCCATCGCCGAACTCATCGCCATGGCCGGGGGCCCCACCAAACGGGCCGCCCTGGAAAACGTACAGTTGCTGCGCGGCGGCGACCCGGAGAAAGTCCAGGTGGTGCCCCAGGGGAAGGGAAACCGCTTCGGGAAGGATGTGGCCATCCGCGGACCGGAGCTCTTCGACGGGGACGTGATCTTTGTGCCGGAGACCACCGGGATCGACTGGGAGTTTGTCGTGATGATCCTTGGTGGGTTGTATACTTTGAAGCAGTTACTTATCCCTTGAATATCACTTCATCACTTTTTTCGCGCAAAAAAGGCCTGCTCCCATCTTTTCGGCGAAGCTTTCCTCGGCACCGATGCCCACGGCGGCGGCCGTGGTAATGAAGATCTGCGGTCCATAAGAAGTCGAAAGACGGTGAACGGGCTACGCGTCTTGGGCGGTCGGGAAAAGATTCCTCTGGTGGTACGGGAGAAGAGGGTCGAAGAGGTCTTCGTGACCATCCCCTCCGCGCCGCCGGCGGTGTTTCGCGAGATCGTCAGCCTCTGTCGGGCCGCCAGGCCAAGAGCTGAAACGGGTCCTGGCCGAACCCCCGACCTGCCTCGATGTTCTCTAGCGTTTCGTGCTTAAAACGTAAGATAGTTGCCAAAACTGGTTTTTTCCGCTTATAATGGTGATTAACCGGGGTTTATTTTCCTTTAAAGCATGAATGTCTTGCGATAAAAGGCTCACCGGGTCGGTTTAGGAGGAAACGTTAAAGCATACCACGGGGATATTCCCCGTTCCGCATATGCCCGCCAAGAGATCAACCGGAGGTCGTTCATGGCCTGGATCGGAATCACCATCGGGAAGGCCTTTTGGGAGGAGCGGTGGCGTTATTTCTGCCCCCAAGACTACCCGCGCGCGGTGGCGGCCGCCGGTGGATGGCCCCTTCTTCTGCCGGCCGAGACCGTTCTGGCCGCCGGCGAGGAATTGTTAACGCGCTGTGACGGTTTTCTTCTCTCGGGGGGCGGAGACCTGGCGCCGTACCTCTTCGGGCAGGAGCCGCACCCGGCCAGCGATCCGCCGGACGAGGTCCGGGACCGGGCGGAGATCGCCCTCGTGCGTATGGCGCTTACGGCCGGCCGGCCTCTTCTCTGTGTCTGCCGGGGTCTCCAGGTCTTGAACGTGGCCCTGGGGGGTGATCTTATTCAGGATCTTCCTTCGGCGGGTTACCATGGGCACGCTCAGGTAGGGCCGCGGGAGGAGAGGACCCACCAGGTGATACCCGAAGACGGGACCTTTTTGGCCACGCTGCTCCAGGGCCCGGCGCCGGTCAATTCCTTTCACCATCAGGCCGTCGGTCGTCCGGCCCCTTCCCTGGTGGTGGCGGCCCGGGCACCGGATGGGGTCATCGAGGCCCTGGAGATGCCCGGCCGGCCGGTGCTGGGGGTCCAGTGGCATCCGGAGAACTATGCCCACCTGGCACCCGAGGCGGCCCGGCTTTTTGGCTGGCTCGTGGAGGCGGCCCGCCGTCGAAATCCTTGACGCTCGGAGGTTCCTGTGTTACGCTCGTCTCGGCGGTTATTTCCGGGTGGAGGGATGGAGGTTTGCCCTGGCGGGTGAGGAGCGGTTCCCCGGCCGAGACGGTGCTTTTCGGATGCCGGCTCGGCCGCCTTTTAGCCTGTGGGGATGTCGTCTTTCTTCATGGCCCCCTGGGCGCGGGCAAGACCCGTCTGGTCGAAGGCATCGCCCGGGGCCTGGGTGCCGCCGGGGTCCGTAGTCCCAGTTTTACCCTGCTTCATTCTTACCGGGGTCGGCTCCCGGTCTACCATGCCGACCTCTACCGGCTCACCGATCCGGATGAGGCGGCGGCACTGAACCTGAGCGAAGTGACGGCCGACGGGGTGTTGCTGGTGGAATGGCCGGAGTTGGTGGAGGTGGAATTCCCCGCCCGGCTTTCCGTCTGCCTCTCTTTTATGGCCGGAGACGAAGATGCCCGTCTCCTGACCCTGGTCCCCAGGGGGGAGAGGTACGAGGCCATCACGCGCGCGATGGAGGAAAGATTTGCTGGTCCTCGGATTTGATACGTCCACCGATTGGGGCGTTTTGGGTCTGGCTCAGGACGGCGTGGTCCTGGCCGAGACGGGATGGCAGGTCGGCCGCAACCAGGCCGAACGTTTCCTGCCCGTCCTGGCCGAGATGATGGATCGCCTGGGACTTACGCCGGAAGCCGTTGATCTTTTGGCCGTGGGCTGTGGCCCCGGCTCTTATACCGGGCTGCGCAGCGGCCTGGCCATGGCCGAAGCCCTCTCTTTCGCCCTGGATCGGGCGGTGACCGGGGTTCCCACCCTGGCCGCCCTGGCGGAGAACGGAGCCGGTTTCTCCGGCCCTGTCTGTCCCACCATCCCCGCCCGACGGGGCGAAGTCTATGCCGCCTTATACCGCGGGGGGGAAGAGATAATAAAACCGGCCCCTTTCCGGCCGGAGGATCTTCTTTCTGCCTTGAGCGCCTGGCGGGAGGAACCGATCCTCCTTCTGGGAGGTGGCGCGACTGGGCTGGTCCGCCTACCGGAGGCCGGGTCTTTCCGGTTCGTCCTCCCCCCGCCGGAGCATCATCTCTTGCGGGGCGGGACCGTGGCCCGGCTGGGCTGGAAAGCTCCTTCCCGGCCGGCGCGCCCACTTTACCTGCGACGGACCGAGGCCGAAGAACGGTTGCGGGAGGAGCCACGGTCATGCCGGTGAGTATTAGTCCCATGACCATGGCCGACCTGGACGAGGTCTTGGTCATCGAGAACGAGTCTTTCGCCACGCCCTGGTCGCGCGCTTCTTTCCTCTACGAACTTTTGGAAAACCGCCGGGCGGTCTATCTTGTGGCCAAGGAAGAAGGCCACGTGGTGGGCTACATCGGGATGTGGGCCATCTTCGACGAGGGTCACATCACCAACCTGGCCGTCCATCCCCGTTACCGCCGCCGTGGCATTGCCACCCTTCTCCTGCAAGAACTCGTCCACGAAGCCAAGCGGCGGGGCATCGCCCATCTCACGCTGGAGGTGCGCCGTTCGAACCTCGGTGCCCAGCTTTTGTACACCAAACACGGTTTCGTGACCAAGGGGATCCGGCGAGGTTATTACCGCGATAACGATGAAGACGCCCTCATCATGTGGAAATCGCCTTTATAAAACCACCGGAAGGAGAGTGCCGGGCCGGTGCTGGCCCTGGGGATCGAGTCTTCTTGCGACGAGACGGCCGTGGCTCTGGTCGAGGAGCGGCGCGTCCTTGTTAACCTGATCGCTTCACAATTTGAAGCCCACCGACCTTTCGGCGGGGTCGTCCCGGAACTGGCCGCGCGGATGCACCTGGAGGCCCTGCGGCCTCTACTTACGGCGGCCTTCGCCGAGGCCGGAGTGGCGCCCGCGAAGGTGGATCTGGTCTGCGCCACCCGCGGCCCGGGTCTCATCGGCGCCTTGCTGGTGGGTTTCTCCGCGGCCAAGGCCATGGCCTGGGCCCTGGGAAAACCTTTCGTCGGGGTAAACCACGTGGTCGCTCATATCTACGCCAACTTCCTCGGGGAGAACCCTCCCGTCCCCCCTCTCCTCTGCCTCGTCGTCTCCGGGGGACATACCGATCTTTTTTCTCTTACCGCGGAAGAAGAACTCCGTCATCTCGGCGGCACGCGGGACGACGCGGCCGGTGAGTGTCTGGATAAGGCGGCCCGGCTCCTGGGCCTGCGATATCCGGGTGGCCCGGCGGTGGAAGAGGCCGCCCGCCGGGGAGAGCCGCGTTTTCCTTTGCCCCGCCCCGTCATCGAGGGAAGCCTGGAATTCAGCTTCAGCGGGCTCAAGACGGCCCTGGCCAACCTGATTCAGCGGTTGACCGCCGAAAAAAAAGAACTTCCGGTCCCCGACCTGGCCGCCAGTCTCCAGCGGGCGGTGGTCGAAGGTCTGGTGGCTAAACTGGAAGCGGCCGCCATGATTTATCGGCCACGGGCGTTGCTTCTGGCCGGAGGGGTGGCGGCCAACGGCCTCTTAAGGCGGGAGGTGGCAGCCCTGGCCACCCGGCTTGGGATGGAGTTTTACGTGCCCCCGCCGGCCCTGTGCACGGACAACGCGGCCATGGTGGCCTACGCCGGACTCTCCCGGTACCGGCGATACGGGGCGGATCCCTTGACGGCGGGAGTAGACCCGGCGCTGGATTTTCCCCTCCCGCCCTGGGGATAACGGTGGCAGAGGATCGGGGCCATCCGTGGTTGCGTTCGTGAGCTTTTCCCCAGTGGTTTTGTTGATAAGTTTGTGGATAATGTGGATTACCGGGCCGTAGGCCGCGAAGAAGCCCTTCCTCTTGTGGATAAAACTGAGGAGAGAATGGGGATAGAGAATTTCCTCCTTTGTTGGGATGAATTCACCACAGCGGACCTGGTGGCGCTGGTCCCGGAGCCGCTTCTCGAAAGGGGGCGCGACTATCTTCGGCGCGGTCTGGTCGCCGCGCGGCTTTACGGTGGGGATACTCTGGCGGCCAGCGTCCTCGGTTCCGCCGGCTGGTATACGGTCAGGGCCGAACTGCGCCACGGGCAGATCGCCATTACCTGTACCTGCCCCTATCAAGGTGATTTCTGTAAACATGCCGTGGCCCTTCTTTTAGCCTGGCTCACCGAACGGAAGACCTTTCTCGATTTGGCACGCGTACCTCTTATCGTGGAGGGGGATGCCGATCGGCTCCGTGGGCTTTGTCGCGCCCTCGCTCTGGCCGCGCCGCAGGCGGCCATGGCCCTCTTGATCGGAGATGGGGCGCCCGCGGAGAGAAAAGGTACGGCGGCAGCCCTGGCCGATGCTTTCCGACTCGGTCCTTACGCCTTGCGCGATGCCGCGGTTCTGGCCGAACGGTTGGCCTGGGTGGGTGACCGACTGGCGACGGCGGTCGCCGCCGGGGAGGCAGAGGCGGCCAAGGCCGCCTGCGACCTGGCCGAGCGACTACTGGTCGCCTGGGGGGAAGCCTCTTGTCCCGAGCGCCTCGGGCCGCCCATCGCCGATTACCTGCGGCGTTTGGCCGCGGTAAAACCTCCGGCCGCCTCGGCCGGGCCGGTCCTGCGCTCCCGTCTCCTCGGTTTATTTCGCCGGGAGGCCCTTCCTTTCTTCGGCGAACTGGGTCTGCTTTTTTTATCCTGGGGCGGGGGACCGCCCGGACCGGCCGAGCTGGGCGGGACGGCGGCCGAAGTCATCGCCCTCCTCGACAACCCCACGGCGGAAACGGCGAAATCGGTGGGGTTCGAAAGCTTCCTCCTCGTCCTCGAGGGCTATCGGCGATGGGGGAGGCCGGAAGCGGCCGTGGCCCTGGCGAAGGCCGGACTCCGGCGGTCGGGAGAGGACGAACGTTATTTCCTGCGTGAACGGTTGGCCGCCTATCATCTGGCCAGGGACGAACGTCGACAGGCCCTGGCCTACCTTTTGGCCAATTTCCGTCTCCGGCCGACGGAGGAAGGCTGGAAGACCATTCGGCGTACCGCGGTGGCTGCCGGCGAATGGCCCCGGATCAAAAAAGAAGTCTGGCCGCTGGTTCACCGGGGGGATCTGGCCCTCAAGATGGCTGCAGCCTTGGACGAGAAAGACCCCGGCCTTCTCCGGGAAGTAGGCGAGCAACTCGGCGGGGATGACCCGCGTGCCGCCCCGGTGTGGGCGGCCCTGGCCGCCTCGGCGCCGGAAGAAGCCCTGGCGCGGCTTCTGGCGCTCGCCCGGGAACAACTCCTCCGGGGCGGTTATCGGGCGCGGCGGGCCGCCTCCGCTTTCTTGCGGGCCGCCGCCAAGGTCTGCGGCGCCATGGGTTGGGAGGAGCGCTGGGAGGAAATCCGGCAAGGCCTGCGGGAGGAGTTCGGTCCCCTCGTCCGCTGGCCGGAGCTGGGTGCGTTACTGGCCGCCCGGGAAGGAGATTGAAGCTGCCGTCGTTTCCCGCCCCTCTCCGCGGGCGAGGTAGTCTTTGAGCCCGTTGGCGATAGCCCGGGCCGCCCGGCGGAGAAAGGTGCCGCTCCGGAGCCATCCTTCTTCCACCGGGTTGGTGATCGTCGCCACTTCCACCACCACCACCGGTATCCCCCTTATTCCCCAGGGAGGTCCCATTCCCCATCCCCGATCGGGGAGAGGGAGTGTCCTGGTCAGGGCATCGTGGATGGTCGCGGCCAGGGAGCGGCCTTCTTCATTGGCCCAGGCCGTCCTGAAACCACCGCGCGCTGCTTCCGCGAAGCGACCCAGATGGAGGAGGATCACCGCCTCGGGTTGGAGTTGATGGACCAGGGTCCGTCGGACGGAAAGAGGCGGGTTCCGATCGGCTTCACGCGTAAGATAAACGGTGGCCCCAAGTTCTACCAGAAGGCGGCGGAGAAGGAGGGCCAGGGCGAAGACCTTGTCCTTCTCCCGGAGGTCCACCGGCCCCTTTCCACCTGCCTCTTCCCCTCCGTGGGCCGGGTCCAGGAGGATCCGCCGTCCGCGCATGATCCGGTATAAAGGTTCCCTGTTCATCTCCACCCGGAGGAGGGCCGGCAGGCCGTCGGTTCGGCAGAGGTTAAGGCGGGTGGGATGGACCAAAGAAAGTTCCAGGATCAGGCGGTCCTTTTCTTCTTTTATCGTCACGGTCTCCAGGAGGCCAGCGTGGACGGGGAGGAGCCCGGCAGGAAAACGGATCCGGGCGCCGGGGAGATGGAGGAGGACCCGGCGCCCTCCTTTCTCCGTCCCAAGCAGGTAGCAGGGTGGCGAAGTGGCTTCCACGACCAGCACGGAGAGACCGGCCGGTCCCACCGCCCCGCTCCGGACAGCATGCCGGATGTTCGTCACCGTCACCGGACCTCGAAGGAAAGCGTCCATTCCCCACCAGATCCTTTACGCTGGCTATGAGGGTGTTGCATACTATGCGGAAGGAAAAGGCGATGGTTCTCTCCCGGTTAAGAAAGAAGGAGAGAGGGTGTGTCGATTCGAAGCGCCGGGAATTCCTTTTACGCCCGTTTACCGCTCCGGACCCATCTCGTGACCGAGCGTGAAGATCTGGTGGAGACGGTGGCCCGCTATACGGCCGGCCTGGTGGCCCCGGGCGACGCGGTGATCCTTTCCGAGAGCATGGTCGCCATCGCCCAGGGCCGGGCCGTGCTTTCCTCCTCCGTCCGGCCCGGTGGCCTGGCCAGGATCCTCTGTCGTTTCCCGCAGAAACACGGGAGTTTGGCCACCCCCCAGGCCATGCAGTTGGCCATCGAAGAAGTAGGAGTAGGGCGGATCCTCCTGGGGGTGTTGGCCGCCGGTATAGGGAGACTTTTCGGCCGGCGGGGGTGGTTTTACCTGGTGGCCGGGAGGGAGCTCGCCCTCATCGACGATATCGCCGGAACCCTCCCTCCCTACGATCGCCACGTGGTCCTGGGGCCCAAGGAACCGCAGAGACTGGTGGAAAAGATCAAAGAGAAGATCGGGGCGGAAGTGGCCATCGTCGACGTCAACGACCTGGGCTGCGTGGACGTCATCGCCGCCACCGCCGGGATTAAGGAAGAAGAACTCCGGATGGCCCTGGCCGATAACCCCGCCGGCAACGACGATGAACAAACGCCCATTGTCGTCCTGAAACGAAGAAAAGGGAGGGTTTGACTCCCTCCCTTTTGGCCTTCATTCGTCCGGTTGCTCGGCCAGCTGGAGCTCGAAGTCGATCTCCTTTCCGCGGTGGATGGTCTTTACCTTTATCCAATCGCCCACCTTTCGTCCGCGGATCGTCTCGGCCAGCTCCTCCATCCCCCGGATGGGCTTGCCGTCGATGGCCAGGATGGCATCGCCGGGGACCAGTCCGGCCTTATCCGCCGGTGCATCGGGGTAGACGAAGGCGATAAAGACGCCGTCCCCTTCCGGGAGCCGGTATTTTTGCCGGGTGGCCGCATCCACCAGGGCGAGGTCGAGACCCCTGATACCGAGCCAAGGCCGGGAATAATGGCCTGTGGTCATCAACTGATCCAAGGCTTTACGCGCGACGTTGATGGGGATGGCGAAGCCGATGCCCTGGCCGACGGTGCTGACCACGGCGTTGATCCCGATGACCTGGCCGTCGAGGTTGAGTAAGGGGCCACCGCTGTTACCCGGGTTGATGGCCGCATCGGTCTGGAGGAGCTCCTCGTAGTCCCGGGTGGCCCCACCCTGGTCGTCGCCGGCCTGGACACGGCGATCCAGGGCGGAGATGACCCCGGCGGTCACCGAATGATCGTAGCCGAGCGGGTTGCCGCTGGCCACCACCCATTCACCCGGGCGGAGCTTGTCCGAATCGCCGAGAGGCAAGGTGGGCAGGGGCTTGTCCGTCTTTATTTTCAATATGGCCAGATCCAGGATGTTGGAACGACCCACCACTTCGGCCGGGATGGGGTTGCGTTCTTTGTACAGGGTCACCTCTACTTTATTGGCGTTCTGAACCACATGGGCGTTGGTGAGGATGTAACCCTCCGGGCGGAAGATGAACCCCGTACCGAAGCTGCGCCGGATCGTTTCTTCATCCCTGGGGGGGGTCAAGCCGAAGAAGCGGAAGAACTCTTCTTCCTCGGGCGTGAGGGTCCGCCGGGCCGCCGAAGTATAGGCGGTAATGCCGACGACGGCCGGCGCAGCCTTTTCCGCCACATCGGCGATGGTATCGCGGTCGTAGACTTTGGCCGCGGCCGCGGTGGAGGGGAAGAGGGCCTGGCGGATGGACGGTCCCACGAGGAGACCTCCGAGGAAGACCACCGCCAGGAGCATAAAGATCCAGGGCCATGATAAACGCCAGTCGCGCTTCATGGCAAACCTCCTCTCGGAAAGGTGGTCGAAGTCGCAACCTTCCGCCGATCCGGCAAGAAGGTTTTCTCCCTAGCTGATAACGTCTTCCGGATAACCGGGTTCCCGGAGGTGGAATTGACGAGGCCGGTAGTTTATGGTACCATTGGCCCGAAGCGAGAGCCGAGGAGGGAGCGGGATGGAACTCCTTGCCGTCCTGCGGGCGGCGGAAGGGGAGTTCATAAGCGGCAGACGTCTGGCGGAAGAAGCGGGACTCACGCGGGCGGCTATCTGGAAACAGGTGGAAGAACTTCGGGCACGTGGTTATCGAATCGAAGCCGTGCCCCGCCGCGGTTACCGTCTGGTGGCCGCCCCGGACATCCCTTATCCCGAGGAGATCCGGCACGGTCTGGCCACCGATCGCCTAGGCCGCCATGCCGTCTACCTGCCGGTGATCGGTTCCACCAACGACGAAGCCAAGCGTCTGGCCGCCGCCGGCTGGCCGGAAGGGACCCTGGTCATCGCCGAAGAACAGACCGCCGGCCGGGGTCGGCTCGGGCGGAGCTGGCATTCACCGTCCGGCGGACTCTGGTTCAGTCTCATCCTCCGGCCCGGGCTCCCTCTAAGCGAACTCGGCCCGCTGGCCATCCTGGCCGCCGTGGCCCTCCGGCGGGCGATCCTGGCGGAAACGGGTCTGAAAGTACTGATCAAATGGCCGAACGATCTGGTATTTGGAGAAAAGAAACTGGCCGGGATCCTGGCCGAGGCCGGGGGCGAACTGGGCCGGGTGGAGGCGGTGGTCCTGGGGATCGGGCTCAACGTCAACCAGGGGGAGGAGGATTTCCCCCCCGCCATCAGGTCCTCCGCGACCTCGCTGCGCCTGCTTTGCGGCCGTGAAGTCCGAAGGGTGCCCCTTTTGCGCCGTTTTCTGTTCCACTGCGAAGAACTCTACCGGCAGGAATTGAGTGACCCATCCCGGACTTATCTTGAGGAGGCCGCCGCCCACTCGGCCACTTTGGGCCGTCGGGTACGGGTGGTGGCCGGCGGGACGGCGGTGGAGGGTACGGCCGTCCGCCTCGACCCGGACGGCGCCCTGGTCGTGGCCACCGCCGGGGGGGAACGCCGCTTCTTCACCGGAGAAGTGGAAGCACTGAGGGCGGAAGGCTGAAGGCGGTGGCCGCTTAGAACTCGAGCCACCCCGGCGTCCGCGGGAAGGGGATGACGTCCCGGATGTTTTGCATGCCGGTGAGGTACATAAGGGCCCGCTCGAAACCGAGCCCGAAACCGGCGTGTTTGACCCCGCCGTACTTGCGAAGTTCCAGATACCACCAGTAGTCTTCTTCCCGCATCCCCAGTTCCCGCATCCGGTCGCGGAGGCGCTCGTAGCGTTCTTCCCGCTGGCTCCCGCCGATGATCTCCCCCACGCCCGGCACGAGCAGGTCCATGGCCGCCACGGTGCGGCCGTCGTCGTTCTGGCGCATATAAAAAGCCTTGATCTCCTTCGGGTAATCGGTGACGAAGACCGGCCGTCGGAAGACCCGTTCGGTCAGATAGCGTTCGTGCTCGGTCTGGAGGTCCGCCCCCCAGCGGACGGGGTAGGCGAAGTCGGCCCCGGCCTTGGCCAGGATCTCCACCGCCTCGGTATAGGTGAGGCGGACGAAATCCGCGGCCAGGATCCCCCGCAGGCGTTCGATGAGACCCCGGTCGATGAAGTCGTTGAAGAACTCCATCTCCTCCGGCGCCCGGGTGAGCACGTAGTCGATGAGATATTTCACCATCTCCTCGGCCAGGTCCATGTCGTCCCGGAGATCGGCGAAGGCCATCTCCGGTTCGATCATCCAGAACTCGGCCGCATGGCGCGGGGTATTGGAGTTCTCCGCCCGGAAGGTCGGACCGAAGGTATAGACGTTCCGGAAGGCCAGGCAGAAGGCTTCCACGTTCAATTGGCCGCTGACGGTGAGGTTGGCCGGCCGGCCGAAGAAGTCCTGCCGGTAATCGGGGTTTCCCGCTTCGTCGCGGGGCGGGGTGGTAAGGTCCAGGGTGGTCACCCGGAAGAGGGCGCCGGCCCCTTCGCAGTCGCTCCCGGTGATGATGGGCGTATGGACGTAGACGAACCCGCGATCCTGGAAAAACTCGTGGATGGCCCGGGCCAGGAGGGAGCGAAGGCGGAAGACGGCGGCGAACGTGTTGGTCCGCGGCCGGAGGTGGGCGATGGTCCGCAGGAACTCGAAGGAGTGGCGTTTCTTCTGGAGAGGGTATTCCGGCGCCACCGGGCCTTCCAGTTCGATCTCCGTCGCCCTGAGTTCAAAGGGTTGCTTGGTCCCGGGACTCTCCACCAGCGTGCCCCGGACGGTGATGGCCGCGCCGGTACCGAGTCTCGCCGCCTCGGCGAAATTCGGCAGGGCTTCCTCGAAGACGATCTGGAGGTTCTTAAAGAAGGAACCGTCGTTCAACTCGATGAACCCCACGTTTTTGGCCTCGCGGACGGTACGCACCCATCCGGAGACCTGGATGGGCTTGTTCAGATAGCGTGAAGTTTCGCGATAGAGTTGGCGGACGGTGGTTTTTTCCATCTGACGACTCCTTTCGGGAAGGACTTTATCTTTAAGCCTTGGGCACTTCTTCGCCGCCGGTGGGAGGACCGGCCCGGCCGCCCCGCCTCACGAAGGCTTCGTCCCGGGGATTTCCGGCGTTATTCATCATAGCACAAACGTCCATGGGCTAATAGATGCTTCTTCGAAAAAGCTGGTGGGATAGGTTATGATGGAACGTGGAAATGTAAGGAGGGGCTTTTTTGACCAGGCCGCTTTTTACCGATACCGATTCGTGCGCCGAGGAAGTCTCTCTCGCGCTGGCGCGTAGCCGCTCTGTACCGGAGAAGCTTATCGCCATCGGTCGGATGTGGTCCGTCCAGATCCGCTTGGCCGAACTGGGGTTACGGACGCGTTATCCGCGGGCGGACGAGGAGGAGAGGCGCAAACGCCTCTGTGCCTTCTTGCACGGCCGGGAGGTCGCGCTCCGCGTCTTCGGCTGGGATCGGGAGCAGGAGGGGTACTGAATGGAAGATCCCTTGGCCGTCACCGTGTTTGTGGTCCGGGCGCTGGTGGCCCTCGGGATCGAATACTTTATCGGCGGCTCTCTTGCCTCCGGACGGCATGGGGCGTGAGTGCGGTGGTTCAGCAGAGCGGCTCGGAGCGCCAGTGGGAGGAGGTGCTCGGTATCATCAAAGTCCAGGGTGATCGACTCGACCGGGTCCATCCGCGGCGTTGGGCCGATCTGCGCGGCCTGCGGACCGAATTGGAGAGGGCGTTGGGCGAAGGCGGGCTCTGAAAGAAGCCGGCAGAAGCCCCACCCCGGCCCTCCCCGCACGCGGGGAGGGAGAAAAGAGGGATGGGGAGAGCCGGCCGGGGCGATCTCTCTCCGAGGGCCTACGGCGGTTCGGGGTCGGTTAAACTTTCTCCCCTTTTAAAGCAAGACCACTCCCGCCTCCTCGCAGGCGGCGAGGATCTCCTCGGACCAGACCGAGGCCTGCACCTCCCCGATATGGGCCTTGTCCAGGA
>JAAYXC010000027.1 GCA_012516115.1 Bacillota bacterium
CCACCCGGCAACCGAGCTCCTGCATGATGACGAGACTGCGAAAGTCCACCACCAGCGCGTTATAACCGAAACAGGAACCGCGTTCGGTAAGGAGGATGCGATCGTTGCCGGTGCTTTTGATCTTTTCCACCACGTTCCGCATATCCCAGGGCGCCATGAACTGGCCTTTCTTTACGTTCACGGTCTTCCCGGTGGCCGCCGCGGCCAGGATGAGATCGGTCTGGCGGCAAAGGAAGGCCGGGATCTGGATGACGTCCACCACCTCCGCCACCTTCTCCGCCTGCCACGGTTCGTGGATGTCGGTGAGGACCTCCACGCCCAAACGTCGGCGAACCTCGGCCAGGATGGACAGTCCCTCCGTCAGTCCCGGTCCCCGGGGCGCGTCCGCGGCCGAACGGTTGGCTTTGTCGAAGGAGGCCTTAAAAACATACCGCAGTCCATATTTCCCGGCCACGCGCAGGGCCTCGCGGCCGATGGCCAGGGCCCCTTCCCCATCTTCCAGGACGCATGGTCCGGCGATCAAGATCGTCAACCGCGGCCGGTTCATCTTAACCCGTCACCTCCCGGTCTTTCCCGGGCCCGGTTTATGGCCTCCACCGCGAAGCCGAGGAGGATCTCCTCGTCCTCTGGGCAAAAGACCACCCCCAGGACCCATGCCCCACGACCCTTCTCTTTTAAAATCGCTGCCATGGACGGGGTAAACTTGACCGCGTCCTTCTCGGTCATGACCACCGGACGCCGGCTCTTGGCCGCCCAGCTTCGTAACTCCTCCGGGGTGGGTTGTTCGTGGTCGCCGACGATGAGCCGTTCCACCGGTACCAAGCCCACGGCGATAAGCGAAGCGAGAAAACGCGCGGGGCGGGCGATGCCGCAGAGCACGTCCACTTTCTCCCGCCTCTGACCCAGGGGGTCCCGGTGGCCCTGCCGCCACCTTTCCCAGGGGGTCAGGGTCACCGGCAGAATACGGGCGCGAAAGAGCGGCCGGCCCGTCCACGCCAGCGCCGGAGGCTTTCCTTCTCCCACCAGGATCAAGCCGTTGGCCCGCCGCAGGGCCTCCACGGGTTCCCGTAGCCACCCCCGGGGGAGAAGACGGCCGTTACCAAAGGGTTTTTCCGCGTCCAAGAGGACCAGATCGAGATCGCGGGCCAGAGCCCAGTGTTGAAAGGCGTCGTCGGCCAGGAGGACCTCGGGGGCGAACTTCTCTACGGCCAACGCGGCGGCGGCCACCCGGTCCCGGCCGGCCACCACCGGCACGCCAGGACAGGCCAGGGCGACCAGAGTCGCCTCATCCCCGGCCACCGGCGAAGGGAAACCGCCCTTCCCCTCCGCCACCACCACCGCATCCCGGCTCCGGCCTTTATAGCCATGGGCCAGCACCACCGGGAAAAACCCTTTTCGCCGGAGAGCGTTGGCCAACCAGATGACGCAGGGCGTCTTCCCCGTCCCCCCGACCGCGAGATTGCCCACGGAGATCACCGGCACGCCGGGGTGGACCGGCCGAAGAAGACCGTACCGGTAAGGCGCACGGGCCACGTGGTAAAGCCCGCGGTAAAGGAGGGCGAGACCGCCCAGACCCGTCCGCAACCAGAGGGGTAGCGGCCTTTCCTCCTCCACCCGGAGACGATCCTCCAACCACCGAACCAAAGCCTTCATGGGGCCCCCATGAGGGCGGCCACCCGGTGGGCCGTGCGGGCGGTGGCCCCCCGGTTGGCGGCGATGGCTTCTCGCCCCCGCCGGCCCATCTCGGTCGCCTGGGCCGGATCTTCCCACAGTTCGGCGAAGAAGGCGGCGATCTCGGCCGCCGAGCGGACCTCGCGCGCCGCCCCGACCGCGAGAAGGAGCTCCCGCGCAGCTCGAAAATTCTCCATATGCGGTCCGAAGAGGACCGGCCGGCCCAGGGCGGCCGCTTCCACCGGGTTATGGCCGCCCACGGGGACCAGGCTCCCGCCGACAAAAGCCACCGTGGCCAGAGGGTAAAACGAGCGCAGTTCGCCGTAAGCATCCACCAGGAGGATCTCGCGCGGGAAAGCCGCCTCCTCGCTCCGGCGTCCCCACCGCCAGGGGGTCCTGGTCAATAAGGTCTCGATCTCGGCCAGCCGTTCCAGATGTCGGGGCACCAGGACCAGGACGGCCGGCCCGGCGGCCCGGAGAAGGGCAAAGGCCGCAAGCAGGATCTCCTCCTCGCCGCGGTGGGTGGACCCGGCCACGAGGACCGGCCCTTCGGCCAGAGAAAGGGTGGCCCGGGCCGGGGGGACGACCTCCGTAGGCTCGAAGTCGAATTTGATGTTCCCGGTCACCTCGATCTTCGCTTCCGGCATCCCCAGGGCCGAAGCCCGTTCGGCATCGAGGGGGCTTTGGGCGAGGAAGAGATCCAGGGCGGCAAAAACCGGCGCGAAGAGGACCCGCACCCTCCGCGCCCTCCGCATCGTCCGGTCGCTCAGCCGACCGTTGACCACCGCCGTCTTTCCCCCTTGCCGGTGGGCATAATAGAGCAAATTGGGCCATAGTTCGCTTTCCACCAGGACGAGCAGGACGGGCCGGACCGTCCGTAAGGCCTTCTTCACCGTCCAGGGCAAGTCCAGGGGGAAATAGCGGACGAGTCCCTCCTCGCCCACCGCACGGCGCCAGGTGGCATACCCGGTGGGGGTGGTGGTGGTAAAGACCCAGGAGAAGCCCGGGAGC
>JAAYXC010000173.1 GCA_012516115.1 Bacillota bacterium
ACCATGCGCAGTACCGGGGCAGAAGCCTTGCTCGAAGCCCTCCGCCGGGAAGGAGTAGAGGTGATCTTCGGTTATCCGGGCGGGGCCGTCCTGCCCATCTACGACGTGCTCTTCGAGGCGCCCATCCGACATATCCTGACCCGGCACGAACAGGCCGCAGCCCATGCGGCCGACGGTTACGCCCGTTCCACCGGTCGGCCCGGCGTATGCCTCGCCACATCCGGTCCGGGCGCCACCAACCTCGTCACCGGCCTGGCCAACGCCTATATGGACTCCATCCCGGTCATCGCCTTGACCGGTCAGGTGGCCACGGGTTTTCTCGGCCGGGATTCCTTTCAGGAGGCAGACATCACCGGCATCACCATGCCGATCACCAAACATAACTACCTGGTCAAAGAGGTCAAAGACCTGCCACGCGTCATCAAAGAGGCTTTCCACATCGCCACCACTGGTCGCCCCGGTCCGGTCCTGATCGACCTGCCGAAAGACATCACCATGGCCCGGGCGAAGTTCGAGTTTCCGGAGGAGATCAACCTCCCCGGCTATAAGCCCACCTATACCGGAAACGCCCGCCAGATCAAGGACGCGGTCCGGGCCATCGCCGAGGCCCACCGACCGGTCATCTATGCCGGCGGCGGGGTGGTTATCTCCGGCGCGGATGAAGAATTACGGGCTTTGGCCGAACGCATCCAGGCGCCGGTGGTGCTGACCCTTTTGGGGCTTTCGGCCCTGCCTTCCGACCATCCCCTCTGTCTGGGGATGCTCGGCATGCACGGCACGGCCTACGCCAACCTGGCCGTCACCGAAGCCGACCTCCTCATCGCCGTCGGGGCCCGCTTCGACGACCGGGTCACGGGGAAGGTGGAGGCCTTCGCGCCGAAGGCCAGGATCGTCCATATCGACATCGACCCGGCCGAGATCGGCAAGAACGTGCGGGTGGACATCCCCATCGTGGGGGACGCCAAACGGGTCCTGGCCGCCCTTCTCGAACAGGTGCAACCGGCCCAGCACGT
Source organism: Bacillota bacterium (assembly GCA_012516115.1). Lineage (GTDB taxonomy): Bacteria > Bacillota > UBA4882 > JAAYXC01 > JAAYXC01 > JAAYXC01. Next base: position 1,014 of record JAAYXC010000173.1, read on the forward strand.
CGAATGGCTAACCCAGATCGAGACCTGGCGTTCCCGTTACCGGCTGCGCTACGACCGTTCCGGCGGGGTGAAACCGCAGGCCATCATCGAGGCCATCAACGAACTCGTGGACGGAGAGGCCATCTTCGTCACCGAGGTGGGCCAGAACCAGATGTGGGCCGCCCAGTACCTCCGGCTCAAGCGGCCACGGTCTTTCCTCTCTTCGGGGGGACTAGGAACCATGGGTTATGGGTTCCCGGCGGCCATCGGCGCCCAGGTGGGCAACCCCGATCGTCTGGTCATCGACATCGCCGGCGATGGAAGCTTCCAAATGAACATCCAGGAGCTGGCCACGGTGGCCGGCTACCGGTTACCGGTGAAGGTCTTCATCCTGAACAATTTCTACCTGGGAATGGTCCGGCAGTGGCAGGAGCTCTTCCATAACCGGCGTTATTCCGCGGTTTCCCTGACGAGCAACCCCGACTTCGTCAAACTGGCCGAGGCTTACGGGATCAAGGGGGTACGGGTGACGGAATCCTCCGCCATCAAACCGGCCATCGCCGAGGCCATCGCCACCCCTGGTCCGGTGGTGGTGGACTTCCATATCGAGCGGGAGGAAAACGTCTTCCCCATGGTCCCAACCAATAGCCCCATCAACAAGATGCTGGGGGTGGAGTTGGAATGAGGCACACCCTCTCGGTAATGGTCATGAACCACCCCGGCGTGCTGGCCCGCGTGGCCGGGCTCTTCAGCCGCCGCGGTTACAACATCGACAGCGTGGCGGTGGGTAAAACCGAAGACCCCGAGGTCTCCCGGATGACCATCGTCGTCGACGCCGAGGACGAGATGACCCTGGAGCAGATCACCAAGCAACTCTACAAACTCATCGACGTCATCAAGATCAACGACATTACCAGTACGGAGAGGGTCGAGCGGGAACTGGTCCTCATCAAGGTCTCCGCCACCTCGGCCAACCGGCCGGAGATCCTCCAGATCGTCGACATTTTCCGGGCCCGGGTGGTGGATGTGAGCGAGAAGGCGCTCATCGTGGAGGCCACCGGGACCCAGGACAAGATCGAGGCCTTGATCGCCATGCTCAAGCCATTCGGCCTCAAAGAACTCGTCCGTACGGGCAAGGTGGCCATGGTCCGCGCCGGCGCGCGGCAGGGGTAGGAAACACGAAGGAAAAGGCGAAAGGCAAGAGGGACTTGGGATCTGAGATGTTTGGGGGATGACTCATCCCCCTTTTTCTTTCTCCTTCTCCTTTTCTGCCAGGTACGCCCGGAGTCCGACCTCCTCCAGATGGACGGCGCGGTCGTTCAAGGCACAGGCCTGGCGCTTCCGGTATTCTTTCAGCTTGGTCCGGAGTTCCTCGTCCACCACCCCCAGAATGGCCACGGCCAGCAGGGCGGCGTTCTTGGCGTTGTTGATGCCCACCGTGGCCACGGGGATGCCGCTCGGCATCTGGGCCATGCTGTAGAGGGCATCCACGCCTTCCAGAGCCCCACTCCGGATGGGAAGCCCGATCACCGGTACGGTGGTGAAGGCGGCCAAAAACCCGGGCAGGTGGGCGGCCGCGCCGGCCGCGGCGATGATCACATCCACCCCGCGCTCCTCGGCCGTCATCGCCAGGTCCATGGCACGTTTCGGCGTCCGGTGGGCCGAGGCGATGGTGAGTTCGTAGGCCACTCCGAACTCCTCCAGGATCTCCACGGTTCCTTTTACCACGGGTAGATCCGAATCGCTGCCCACGATCACGGCCACCTGGGCCACGGAAAACCCCTCCTTTACCCTAATCTGCTCTTAGTCACCGTCTTGCCGAGGGGGATCCCTTCTTTGCACAGAGGACATTCAGCCGGTTCCCATGCCTGACACTCCAAAGCGATCAGGGTCTCGGTCCGCGCGCCGAAGTGAACCTTGCCCCCGCTCCGGTCGAGAATGATGCCCACTCCCCTGACCGTGCCCCCGCGTTCCCGGATGGCCTCCATGAGCTCACGGACGGAATTACCGGTGGTGATGAGATCCTCCACCACCAGCACGTTTTCGTCCTCTTCGATCCCGAAGCCACGTTTGAAGACCATCTTCCCTTCCTCGCGCTCGGCGAAGATAAAGCGGGTGCCGAGGACCCGGGCGACTTCGTAGGCCACCAGGATGCCGCCCACCGCCGGAGCGGCCACCACATCGATCTCCTCCCCTTTGAACCGTCGCGCCAGTTCTTCGCAGAGGACCTCGAGGAACTTCGGGTACTGCAAGACGAGGGAGATCTGGAGAAGGGTCCGGCTATGCCGGCCGTTGGCCAGCTTGAAATGGCCTTCGCGGAGGGCGTTCGTCTCCCGTAAAATACCCAGGATCTCTTTCCGTTCAAGCATCGATCGCTTCCTCCATTTCCGCCAGGATCCGCGCCAAAGCCGAACGTCTATCCGCAGAGGCAAGCACGGGCCGCCCGAGGACGAGGTAATCGGCCCCGCAGACGAGCGCTTCGGCCGGGGTCATGGTCCGCCGCTGATCCCCGGTGGCGGCCCAGGCAGGCCTGACGCCCGGAACCACGGTTAAAAACCCTTTTCCACAGGTCCGCTTGATCGTACGCACCTCGCTCCCGGCGCAGACCACACCGTCCAGGCCCGCGGCGTGGACCATCGCCGCCAGGGTCGCCACCTGTTGTTCCACCGGCGCGGCGATATTCTGTCCCGCCAGGTCCTCCGCCGAAAGGCTCGTCAAGACGGTGACCCCTAAAAGAACGGGGGCCGGCCGGCCGTGCGCCGAGGCCATCTCCCGCGCCGCCTCCACGGCTGCGCTCAAGGCCCTGGTTCCGGCCGCCGCATGGAGGTTCAACATTTCCACTCCCATGGCCCCCCCCCGGCGAACGGCTCCGGCGACGGTATTGGGGATGTCGTGGAACTTGAGGTCCAAAAAGACCCGTCCACCATGGCGGTGGACCATCTCCACCGCCGCCGGTCCGGTGGCGCAGAAGAGTTCCAGCCCGATCTTGAAGAAACCCACCTCCCCCCGGAGTTCCCTCACCACCTCTTCCGCTTCGCGCAAGGTAGGTAGATCGAGGGCTAGAATAAGGCGCTCTCTCACTCTCTCACCCCACCGGGTTGGTTTTTTCCGGATGCCCTTCGACGCAAACCTCGGACTTCGTGACCGCGAAAAGACCCATCAACCGCTACCACCGGCGAAAAAAGAGCGGTCACCGGAAGAAGGCAAGAAAGAGAAGACTTGCGTACCGCGCGTCCGCACCCCCAGGTCAGATGGCTGGGAAGTACGGACTCGTCGCCGATGGACGAGAGGTTCTCTTCGACAAGCTAAAGAGGAATTCCTCCCACCCCCTCTCGGTAGATGCTGGGGCTTGTGGCTCGTAAACAAACGAAAAACACCTTTCGGCGTGAACCGCGAGGTGTTCTTCGGCCTCCTTGTTCGGGGCAGAGAAAACTCAGAGTAACTCGTCGAGACCTTTGACGACCAGATCGGCCTTCCCGAGCGTCTCCTTATGGCCGATCCCCACCGCTTTCATCCCGGCGCGGCGCGCCGCCTCGATCCCGGCCTCCGCGTCCTCGAAGACCACGCAATCGCCGGGGAAAAGCCCCAGTTTCGCCGCAGCCCGCAAGAAGACCTCCGGGTCCGGTTTGGCCCTGGTCACCTCGTGGCCATCGACGACGGCATCGAAGAAAGGGAGAAGCCGCGTCTTGGCCAGAATGGTCATGGCGTTCTTGCTGGCCGAGGCCAGCGCGGTCTTAACCCCGGCTTGCCGCAGCCGCACCAGGTATTCCCGGGCACCCGGCAAGATTTCCGTCTCGTCCATCCGGGCGATGTACTCCTGGTACCACCGGTTCTTCTTCTCCGCCAGGGCCATCTTCTCTTCCTCGTCCACCGTGAGGCCGGCCAGCTCCAGCACGATCTCCAGCGACCGCATCCGGCTTACGCCTTTCAGCCTCTCGTTCTCCGCTTGCGTGAGGTCAAAGCCCATTTCCGCCGCCAGCCGCCGCCAGGCCAGGAAGTGATACTTGGCGGTATCCACGATGCCCCCGTCCAGGTCGAAGAGGGCCCCTTTCATCCCGGCGAAGATTGCGGCTTCCCTTCTTACCCCCCGGGATCAACCCCTCCATACCGGCGGCATCTCCAGCCGGAGACCGACCGCGGCCAGTTCGTACTCCACCCCATAAACGGCAAGCAGGACGGGCGGACCGCTTGCCACCTTCAAGGTCACCGTTCCCCCCTCGACCCGCCGCTCGATGACCGCCCCCCGGTAGGAGACGCGGAAACCATAACCACGCCACGCCTTCGGCAAAGAAGGGTTAAAAGAAAGGAGCTCGCCGTCGGAACGCATTCCCCCGAAACCGAAGACCACGTTCAACCAGGCCGCGGCCATGGAGGTGAGGTGCAGGCCTTCGTCGGTGTTGCGGTTATAATTGTCCAGATCCATCCGGGTGGCGAAGCGAAAGAAGTTAAAGGCCTCTTCGTGTTTACCGAGTTCGGCGGCGAGGATGGAATGGATGGACGGAGAAAGGGAGGACTCATGGACGCACCTGGGTTCGTAGTATTCGTAATTGATCTTTTTGGCCTCGCGGGTGAATTGCCGGTTATGGAGGAACATCAGCATCAACACATCGGGCTGCTTAATCATGTCGTTGCGGAAGATCCGGTCATACGACCAGTGCTCGTAGAGGGGGAAATCGGTGACGGGGATGGAATCGACCTCGATATGGGGCAGATCGAAATAGCCGTCGTGTTGTTCGTAAAGGCCGGTGTCTTCGTCGTAAGGGATCTTCATCTCTTTGGCCATTTTTTGCCAGGAAGCCAGCTCGTCCTCGGAAAGACAGAGTTTCTTCACAAGCTCTCGATAATCTTCGGGGACGTCCGTACTCATTTCCCGTAAGATCTCAAGCGTATACCGGAAGGTCTCCCGGGCCATATAATTTGTATAACAGTTATTATTTACCATCATCTGAAACTCATCCGGTCCCATTACACAGTAATACCCGAACTTCCCCGACCTCTGCCCCCATTGACCCCGCGAGGCAAGGAATCGGCATATCTGGATCAACATCTACGCTCCTTTTTGGTAGAGGAAATCCCGCTCCCCGACCACGTTGACGTAGTGCCGAATCCCATATGCCACCCCGGTGGTCGGCTGCAGCTGCAGGCTCGCATGCTGCCACAGGGTGCAACTTTCCGTGCCGTCCAAGGTGGCCACCGGATAACAGGCCCCTTCGCAATCGAGCATCCGGGCCCGTTCCAAGGCCTTTGGGAGGGTCCGGTACCTGAACTCCAGCAGATTACGGGCGGCAGCGGGGTTGGTGAACAAATAGAAAGGCAGGCAATAGATCTCGGTATCCCAAAAGGCATGACCGTTATAGGCCTCGCCGGTCAACCCCTTGGCCCCTATGTTCAGCGAGGGGTCGGTGCCGTGGTACGTCTGGTGGAGCTGGAAGATGCAATAGCGGATTCCCTGCTGGTTGGCGGGGTCACCTTCGATGACGAGGTCCGAATTCCGCCAGACCTCTTGCCAGTATTCGTCCTGTAAGGCCAGGGCCTCTTCGTACCCCATGATAAGGTGTGCTCGGGCCGCTGCCACTCCCGCCGCCCAGACCTCATCGACCGTCTTTTCGGGCCGCTTCTCCGCATGGAGAAAGACCGTTTTATCCAGATGAGACGCCACGCCTTCCGCCAGGGGCAGGTCCAGATCCACCCCGATGTACTTCTCGCCGACCACCGGGACTTCGTTCATCGTGACCCCGGGGCCGTGGAACCGAAACCCGGCGTAGACCTTATGCCCGCTTTTTTGCGTCCGGCCCAGAATCCCTACGATCCCCTCGGCGATCCCTTTGTGCGGACACGACCAGAAATTGATCCCGGCCGTTTCATGCAAAGGCGAAAAATCGAGGCCCATCCGGACCCGGATTCTCCCGTGGAAATTAAGCGGTTTCAGCACGATGCGCTGAAAACCCATCTGCGGTCGGACCATGCTCAGAAAACGGGTGAAACCGACTTCCAGACGCCGGCCGGTCGCCGTGCACCACACGAACGAGCGCTCCAAACGACCGTGCCGCAGGTCCAGGACGCGCCGGAAGTTCTCGTAGCGGGAATGGGCCAGATCCAGTACCTCGCCGTCTAAGACCAGGCGGGTGGAAAGCCAGTCGAGCGTATTGACCATGAAACACACCCGGTCGGAGATCCCTTTATACGGCGGTTTGGGTGTCCGCTGTTCTTCGTAGATCCCGTTGATATAACTGCCGACCAGGCGATCCCCGCTGTAACCTTCTTCAAAATACCCCCGTACCCCCATATATTCGTTGGCGAGGGAAAAGATCGATTCCGAGATCCGGCCCCGCGCAGGGTCGAAACCTTCTTCAATGATCTTCCATGGATCGATCTGGTAATAAGTATCGGCCACCTTGGCCACGTCAATCCCGTCCTTTCTCCGACCGTTCCCACCGGGCGCTCAGGGCCGGGGAAGCCATTGGGCAACCCCCCGGTTGGCGCCACACGAACCCCGGACCACCAGCCGGTTGGCGGAAATGCAGACGCGCTTTTCCACTCCTTCCCGCCGGCACTGGGCCAGCAACATCTCCGCGGCCTTCTCGCCCAGTTCCCGGATGGGGTAGTGGATGGTGGTCAGGCCCGGTTCCACATAAGCCGCCAGCTCGATATCGTCGATGCCCATGATGGCGATATCGTCCGGCACCCGCATCCCCAACATCCGGGCCGCGCGCATGGCGCCGAGGGCCATCCGGTCGTTGGCGGCGATGAGGGCGGTGGGCATTTTCTTCTGCTTGAACATCTCCACGAAGGCCTCATAGCCGCTGCTCTCTTCGTAATTGCCCCGGAAGACGAGATGCGGGGAAAGCCCCTTGGCCTTCATGGCTTCCTTAAAGCCGCGCAATCGCTCGGGGCCGCTGAAGAGCTGTTCCGAACCGGTGATAAACCCGATCTCCCGGTGCCCCAGGTTGGTGAGGTGCATGACGGCCCGGGCGGCCGCATCGGCGTTATCGGCCCATACAGTGGGCACCTCCAGGTCGGGGACCACCATCTCGGTGAGGACGAAGGGGTGCTCGCGTAACCCAGGGGTCCGGCGAAACTCCTCGATCAGCTCTTCATCCAGATGGGCCACGTTGATCACCGCTCCCTCGATCCGGTGCGTCCGGACCAACTGGATGATCTCCTGCAACCCGCCCTCGATCACCGAGACGAGTAACCGCCAGCCGTTGACCCGGAACTTCTCTTCCACCGTGGCCAAGAGGATCTGGGTGAAGGGATCGGCCAAGAGGTTCCGGATGGGCTGGGCAAAACGTTTGGGATTCACCACCAGAAACCCCAGGGTATCGACCCTCTGGGTGGCCAGCGCCCGGGCCACCGCGTCGGGGGCATACCCCAGTTCTTCGATGGCTTTAAGGACCTTGGCCCGTGTCTTCTCGCTGACCAGCGGACTGTTGTTTAAGACCCTGGAAATGGTGGCCTGGGAAAGATTCAGGGCCTTGGCCAATTTGGCGCTGGTGAGCTTCTCCGCCAGTTCAACCACCTCCCGGTGCCGAAGTCTGGTCATCGTGTCCCAGACGCGCTCCGCTTTTTCCGATGAATATGTTCACCGC
>JAAYXC010000174.1 GCA_012516115.1 Bacillota bacterium
CATCTTGACCATTAGAGAACTTACCTATTAGGCAGTCTTTTCCGCCACCGGGTACAAGGTTCCCTTTGTACCCGGTGGCCCCTTTCAGTGGGGTTAAATATGACCGAAATTATTTTGATAAAATTTCCCGGAAATAAAAGGAGGGTAGAGAAGTTACAATTATTTAATTTAGTAAAAAAGACCAACAGAGGGGGGTAAAAAATGACCAAGAGAAGAAAGACCGCGGTCTTTACCTTGGCGTTGCTCTGGGTGATACTGCAGGTCATCCTCTTTTCGTCATCCCCTTTGGCGGACACGGCCAACCTGGCATTGGGCAAGCCCATCACGGCGAGCAGTTACACGCAGACCTACGTGGCCACCAACGCCAACGACGGGAACGTCTATACCTATTGGGAAGGAGCGCCGAACTCCTACCCGAACCTGCTGACGGTCGACCTCGGGAGCGCGCAGACCGTCTATAAGGTGGTGATCAAACTCAACCCCGATCCGATCTGGGCGACGAGGGTACAGACCTTCTCCATCCTAACGAGTACAGACGGGAGTACTTATACTACCACAGTCGCTTCAAATACGTACACGTTCGACCCGGCGACGGGGAATACCGTGACGGTTGCTTTCTCCGAGGTATCCGCGCGTTACGTTCGTCTGAGCTTCACGGCCAACAGCGGGGCCACCGGCGGGCAGGCGGCTGAGTTCGAGGTTTACGGACCGGGGAGCTCCGGCCAGCCCGATCTGGTAGTCACAGACATCTCCTGGTCGCCGGTGAGCCCGGTGGCCGGCAACGAGGTCACCTTCGGCGCCACGATAAAGAACCAGGGGACCGCGGCGACGCCGGCCGGCGTGATCCACGGGGTGAGCTTCTGGGTCGACGGCGTCCAGGTAAGCTGGTCCGATACTTATACTTCCTCCATCCCCGCCGGGGGCACGGTGACCGTCACCGCCAACTGGGGACCGAACAACAAGGCGACCTGGACCGCGACTTCGGGCACGCATACGGTAATGGCCTGGGTCGACGACGTCAATCGGATCACCAACGAGGCGAACGAGAACAACAACACCTATAGCGAGACCATGACGGTTGGTTCTTCCGGTGGGCAACAGCCTTACGGTGGGACGCCGGCGACGATCGCCGATGGAGCTAAGATCGAAGCCGAACGGTACGATACAGGCGGTGAAGGGGTAGCCTACCATGATACGACCACCGGGAATACCGGCGGGGCGTTCCGTTCCGACGACGTGGACATCGAGGCCTGCGGCGAAGGCGGCTACAACGTCGGGTGGATCGTCAACGGCGAGTGGTTGGAGTACACGGTGAATGTCACGCCCGGGACGTATAACATCATCGCCCGAGTGGCCTCGGCCGGTTCGGGGACCATCGGCGACCTGCGGATCCTCCTTGACGGGGTCGAACTCGGGGTCTTCCCGGTCGGCTCTACCGGCGGATGGCAGACCTATACCAACGTCACGCTGAACAACGTGACCCTCGCCGGCGGGAATAACAAGATCCTTCGCCTGGAGGCAGTAAACGGCGGGGACTTTAACATCAACTACATCCAGTTTGTGTCCGCCGGGAGCACGCCTCCACCGCAAGGGAGATACGAAGCAGAGAACGCTTCCCTCTTCGGCGGCGCGAAGGTTAACACCGACCATACGGGATATTCCGGTACGGGCTTCGTCGACGGCTACTGGAACCTGGGCGCCACGACGACCTTCACGGTGAGCGTCCCGAGCGCCGGGTATTACGACGTAACCCTTCGGTACGGCAATGCCATGGGCAGCGCCATGACCGTGAGCATCTACGTAAACGGCACCAAGATCCGGCAGACCTCGCTTCCCAATCTCGCCAACTGGGATACCTGGGCCAACAAGGTCGAGCCCCTCTACCTTAATTCGGGTAGCAATACCATTGCGTACAAATACGATAGTGGTGATACGGGTAACATCAACATCGACTACATCGAGGTCGCCGCGACCACCGTCCAGAAACCCGACCTGATCGTAACGGATGTTACCCCGACCGGCGCCATCGAGGGAGACGCGGTCGCCTTCCAGGCCGTCATCAAGAACATCGGTACCCAGGCCACGGCCTCCGGGACCACCCACTACGTGGACTTCTACGTTGACGGGACCAAGGTGGCCTCGGGTTCGACCTCTTCCTCCATCGCTGTGGGGGCCAGCGTCACCATCACCGCCTCCACCAACTGGACGGCGGCCGGCGTGGGTACTCATACCGTGAGGGCCACGGCGGATGCCACCGGGACGATTGCGGAGATCGACGAGAATAACAACAGCAAAGAAATTACCTTCATCGTCAACCAAAAACCAGGCATCGACCTCATCGTGACCGACATCACCTGGTCGCCGTCGAATCCCTCGGCCGGCAATGCCGTCACCTTTAGCGCCATCGTCAAGAACCAGGGTACCATCGCCACGCCTTCCGGCACGGCGGTGACGGTTCGGATCGTCATCGACGGTAATACTACCTTGACTTCGACCAATTACACTTCTTCCATTCCGGCCGGAGGCTCGGCGACGATCACCCCGAGCGGCACGTGGACCGCGACCAACGGGAACCACTCGGTCACGGCCACGGTGGACTACAATAACATCATTACCGAGACGAACGAGAACAACAACAGCTATACCAAGACGATGTACATCGGCCGTGGCGCCCAAGTGCCTTGGATCACCTACGAGGCGGAGAACGGGACCACCAACGCCACCGTCGTCGGGCCTAACAGGCTGGTGGGCGACCTGGCCGGGGAGGCCTCGGGCCGGATGGCGGTCAGACTCACTTCGACCGGACATTACGTGGAATGGACGACCACCGCGCCGGCCAATGCCATCGTGATCCGGCACTGCATACCAGATGCGCCGTCCGGCGGAGGAATTACCGCCGCTATAAGTCTGTATGTGGACGGTGTACACAGACAGGATATCACTTTGACTTCTAAACATGCATGGCTGTACGGCGATGAGGCTAATCCGGTCAATGATCCGAATGCTGGTAATCCACGGAGGATATACGACGAAGCACACGCCCTGGTAGGCGATATCCCGGCGGGGGCAAAGGTAAGACTCCAGAAGGACGCTGGCGACACGGCAGCCTATTATGGCATTGACTTCATCGAGCTGGAGCAAGTCGCCCCGCCCAAGACGAAACCGGATAATTACCTTTCCATCACCGACTTCGGCGCCGTGCCCAACGATACCGTGGACGACTCCCAGGCCATCCAGCAGTGCATTATCACCGCCAGCCAGCAGGGTAAGGGTGTCTGGATCCCCGAAGGGGTCTTCTACCAGACGCAGAAACTGATGGCTTATTCCAACGTAACCGTCCAGGGTGCGGGCATGTGGTACTCGATGCTCTACGACCCGACAGGTAGCTACGGCGACTGGGGCAATATCGGTTTCAACCTGGCCGGAGCGGATAACTTCAAGGTGTACGACCTTGCACTCTTTGCCGAAGGCACGATCCGCGATACGGGTGGCAAGGCCTTCTGTTACTCGCCGGGTAGTGGCTTTGAAGTAGGTAATGTATGGATCGAACACACCAATTGCGGCTTCTGGCTCGGCGCCTCCATCCCCACGGTCGGCGCGCACATCTACAACGTTCGCATCAGGAATACCTTCGCCGATGGATTGAACCTGTGTAATTCTTCCAAGAATTGTATCGTTGAACATTGCACGGCCAGGAATACCGGCGATGATTCCTTCGCCATCTGGTCCGCCACCGACCTCTCCTCCGCGCCGTGCGAGGGTAACCTCATCAAGAATTGTACGGCCCAGTTGCCCTGGCGGGCGAACGCTTTCGCCATTTACGGCGGCAAGGACAACACCATCGAGGACTGCGTGGCCATGGATACCTTGACCTACGGTGGGGTCAACATCAGCTCGTGTTTCAATCCGGTCCCCTTCAGTGGAACCACGACCGTGCAGAGGGTCTCGCTGATCCGCTGTGGAGGCGCGTTCTGGGGCGGGCTACAGTTCGGCGCGCTATGGCTCAACTGCGACGACTCCGATATGAGTGGCATCGTTTGCAAGGATATCGAGATCGTCGACTCCACGTTCTCCGGCCTCCACATCCAGAGCGAGACCTACGGACATAACCCGCCGCATGTCATAAGTGGCACGAGCTTTGAGAACATCACTATCACTGGTTCCGGGACCGACGGCATATACATCAGGGCCGGTTCTTCGGGATCCGCTACCTTCAGTTACGTCAGCGTCAGCGGTTCGGCCAACAGTCCGCTGCGGAACGACGCGCCCACCACCTTCACCATCGTGAGAGGCGCCGGGAATACGGGCTGGTAACCCAAGGATGTTTCGGCGGGGGGATCTTGCCCGAAGGGTGGCGGATCCCCTTCCGCCGAATTTTGAAAGCGCTTTGCAATTTGTCCGGACGCTTGGTCTGGCTTTGTTTCCTCTTGACAGGCCTTAGAGGAAAAGATATACTTAAAACGAAAGCCCGATACCGACTTCCGCAGGATCGGGCCTCATTAAGACGAATAATTGTATGCGCACACAATAACGGATTTGTAAAAAACAGACTTATAGGAGGTGATGGATGGGGGGTAGCGCGGCGTGGAGCGATGTCGTCCATGTCAGGCGAGGATGACAGAAAAAAGAAAAAGGGGGAAAGAAAGATCGTGTCCAAGAGAGTCTTTGTCTGTGTCTTGTTGGTCTTGTGTCTGGTCGGTACGGTTATCGTCACCGTGCCGCTGGGAGCGGCGGAAAAGGTCGTCTTGCGGGTGGCCATCCCGGCCGATCGACCCGAGAACAAGGCGGCCATCGAGGGCGAATTGGAGAAGATCAAGAGGTTCGAGGACACCTACCCCGATATCAACGTCGTCCCGATCAATTACGATTATAACCCCCAGACCTTCGCCGTAATGCAGGCCGGCCGTAACGCGCCGGACGTCCTCTTGGTCTGGGCCACCGAAGGCACGGTCTTGGCCGAGAAAGGCTGGCTGGCCCCCATCGACGAGTATCTTAAGACCTGGCCCAAGACCGGCTGGATCAACCCGGACGCCTTCGCTCCTTTCACGGTCAAGGGACGGATCTACGGGCTTCCGCACGACGGGTACGTGAAACATATCATGTACAATAAGAAGATGTTCCTGGCCAAGAACGTGCCCTTTCCGCGGCTGGACTGGACCTGGAAAGAATTCATCGATGCCGCGGTGAAGCTCACCGACCGGAAGAAGGGCATCGCCGGTTTCGCCCCCATGACCCGCGGCGGCGAGGGCGGCTGGATGCTCACCGACTGGATCTACCAGGCCGGCGGGGAAGTGGAAGAATTTAGAGACGGCAAATGGTATGCGGTCTTCGACTCGCCGGAGGCCATCCGCGGCGCCCAGTTCGCCAAGGACATGAAGTGGAAGTACAACGTCATCCCGGCCAACTGGAGCCAGGGGTATATGGACGTTTTCAACCTCTTCGCCACGGAGAAGGCGGCCATGGTTCCGCACGGCGACTTCACCGTCGAATGGGTCATCAATAACTTCAAATGGAACCCCAAAGACATCGGTCTGGCGCCGATGCCGAAGGGCGAAGGGCTGAAGGGACGGCAGGCCGGGGTCCAAGGCGGTACGTTCTACGTGATCAACGGCCTGGCGCCGCAGCCGGTCCGCGACGCGGCTTTTAAGTGGCTCGACTTCGAGCGCTGGTCGGACGCGGGTCTCGAGGTCCTCAAGAAGGACATCGCCGAGCGGCGAAAGACCGGTAGTTACATGGCCATGTTGAAGTATCCGGTGCTCAAGCCGGGCGTGGGCTACCAGAAGAAAGAGGACGAGATCAAAGCGGCCAATCCCGATGTCTGCGTGATCTGGCCGGAGGACCTCCGGGAGTATTTACCGAAGACCGGCCATACCGAACCCCCCATCGAGGCCCAGAAGCTCTACAGCGAGTATCTCGCCCCCGTCTACCAGGCCCTGTTGAGCAACCGGAACGCCGACCCGGCCAAACTTCTTAAGGAGGCCGCGGCCAGGTTCCAGAAGGAAGTTCTGGATCCTTTGAATAAATGAATTAAGCCAAAAAGCTACTAAAAGTCGACGTAAATAGGGCACCGTCCCCGGGAGACGGTGCCCTTAAAACAACAACCACCGGCCCTTTTTTACGGGGCGAGAATGCGGCTGGAATCGGAGAGCATAAGGGGGAGAAGTTTCATGATCGAAGGTTCCGCAATACCGGCGGCGGGCGGACGCCGTCACCGGTGGGCAAAGGCGATGAAGAACGGGCGTCTCGGGCTCCTCTTCCTCTTGCCGGCGCTCTGCATCTTTGCCATGTTCCAGTGGTACACCATCTTTTACGGTTTGATCCTGGGTTTTCAGAAGATGATCACGGGGCTTGGCGCCACGTGGGTCGGCCTGGCGAACTTCAAGAGCGTTTTAAGCGACTCGCTGGTGGCGTTGTCTTTTCGCAACACCCTAGTTTTTGTCGGTTTATGTCTGGTGTTCGGGTATATGGTTCCGGTGGTGGTGGCCATCGCGCTTACGGAACTTCGTCACGCCCGGGGCTTTTTCCGCCTCGCCATTTACATGCCGAACATCATCCCCGGCATCGCTTTGTACATTATGTGGCTGTGGATCTTCGATCCGGCCGTGGGCCTTTTGAATCAAATACTCGGCCTGTTTCATCTACCGCCGCAAGAATGGCTTTTAAACACGAAAACCGCTCTGTTTTCTTTGATGCTGATGGCCACCTGGGCCGGGTTCGGTTCCACGGCGCTCTTTTACATGGCCAGTCTTACCTCCGTCCCCGAAGAGCTATACGAGGCGGCGGAGATCGACGGGGCCGGGATATGGCGGAGGATCTTCCACATCACGCTTCCTTCGCTGAAGACCACCATGTTGATCATGCTCCTTTTGCAGATTCTCGCCACGGTCCAGGTCTTCCAGGAGCCTTTCGTTATGACGGGCGGAGGACCCAATAACGCCACCCTCACCATTATGTACCAGGTATATCGGTACGCCTTCGTCTACTTCGAATTCGGTAAAGCGGGGGCCCTGGGCTTTTTGACCTTCCTCTTCCTTTTCGTCCTATCCTTGCTGTATATGCGCTACAGCAAGATAGCCCATGGGGGAGAAGAGGTGTGAACTTTGGCTAAGACGGTGGGACGCACGGCTATTTCGAACTTCGACCTGAAACGCCCCGAGGTGAAGGCGGGCTACCTGGCGTGTTCCATCATGGCGGTCGTTCTGGCGGTCTTCATGATCTACCCGTTGATCTGGACCTTCATGGGCGCGCTCAAGACGCCGAAAGAGGTTTACCTGATCCCTCCCCGGCTCTTGCCGGAACGAGCGAACTGGGCCAATTTCATCACGGCCTGGAAGGCTTTTTCGTTCCCGCGTTTCACCTTGAATACCTTTCTGCTTTTCGCCGGGATCGTCCTCTTTAAGTTCCCGATTACGTGCATGGCCGCGTACGCTTTCTCGTTCCTGCGCGTACCGGCGCGCCGGGCGCTTTTTTTGGCCTTTATGGTCACGCTCATGGTGCCCGGCATGGCTTACATGATCCCGAGTTATCTCATTTTGTACCGTCTCCCCATTTTCGGCCTCAATCTGCTCAACACTTATTGGGCCTTCTGGTTGCCGGCCGGCGCGGATGCCTTCGCCATCCTCCTTCTCAAGGGCTATTTCGATGGCATCCCCGGGGAGATGCTGGAGGCGGCACGGATAGACGGGGCCACGGAGATGATCATTTTAAGCCGCCTCGTGCTGCCGCTCGCCAAACCCATTCTGGCCACCCTCTTTATCTTGAACTTCATGGGCGTCTGGCGGGACTTCATGTGGCCGTACATCGTCCTGCGCGACAGCTCGCGCTGGACGATTATGATCGCGCTCTATACTTACGTCTTCCAAAGCCAGATCCTGACGCCCAACATCCAGTTGGCCGGGATGATGCTGGCCACCATCCCGCCGATCACGATCTTCTTGTTGTTCCAGAGATATATCTTAGAAGGCATCACCTTTGCCGGGATCAAGGGTTAAGACCGGCAAGGCACTTGCTTATCGGGCATGAAATCGAGGAAAGCGGAGGAATAAGTCGTGCTTATGTCGGAGACGAGGCTTGAGGCCGGGAGGTATTGGCGCTCCGGAGCGGGAAAGGGGTGGGAACGGAAAGGGAATCTCGTCTTTTTCGATTGCGCGGGCGGGTTCTTGCGCCTTGCCGTGCTTTGCGGCCATTGCCTGCGTGTAACCTTCAACCCCGACCACCGACCCACAGAGAGGCCTTCGGTGGCGGTGGTGAACATGCCTTCGTGCGAGGCTTTTACCGTAGAGCAAACGGACGACCGCATCATGCTCCGGACCGACGAATTAACGGTCGAGGTGGCGAAAGAAACCGCGAGGATCAAGATCTCCGATTCCCAAGGCCACGTCCTCTCGGAGGACGCCGACGACCTGGGCTGGGGCCGGCGGACCGTGCGGTGCACCAAGGTGATGGACGAGGAGATGCATTTCTACGGTTTGGGGGAGAAGACCGGCTTCTTAGACAAACGGGGCCGGAAGTACCTGCTGTGGAACACCGACGTCCCGGTGCACACGCCCACCAAGGACCCGCTTTACAAGTCCATTCCCTTGCTTTTATGCTTCCGCGGCGAATGGGCCACCGGGACGTTCATCGATTATACCGGGAGGATCTGGTTCGATCTGGGCGTGGAAGCCCACGACCGCTACGGCTTCGAGGTGGAGAACCGGGAACTGGACTATTACTTCATCTACGGTCCGGATCTGAAGCGGATCATCACCACCTATACCGGGCTCACGGGAAGGATCGAGCTCCCTCCCCTCTGGGCGTTGGGGTATCAGCAGTCCCGGTGGGGTTATTATCCCGAGGCCGTGGTCCGAAATCTGGCCGCGACCTTCCGCCAAAAAGACATCCCCTGCGACGTCATCTACCTTGACATCGATTATATGGACGGTTATCGGGTCTTCACCTGGGACCGGGAACGTTTTCCGGATCCCGGGCGATTGATGGCCGATCTGCGGGCCCAGGGTTTCAAGATCGTCACCATCGTCAACCCCGGCGTGAAAAAAGATCCGGATTACGAAGTATACGTGGAAGGGGTGCGAAGGAACCTCTTCTGCCGGTGGGTAACCGGTGAAGTTTACCATGGCCGCGTCTGGCCGGGGGAGGCCGCCTTCCCCGATTTCACCAAAGAAGAGACCCGCGCCTGGTGGGCCGAGAAGCACCATGCCCTGCTCGGGAACGGCGTGGCCGGGATCTGGAACGACATGAACGAGCCCAGCGATTTCTCTTCTCCTTCCGAGAACCGGATGCTGGCCACGGTGCCCGACGATTTGATGGTGGAGAACGATGGCCACCCCTGCCCGTTCGGCCGCGTTCATAATGCTTATGGTCTACAGATGTGTCGGAGCACCCATGAGGCCTTTCGGCGGCTAAGGCCGGGGGAGAGGCCGTTCATCCTCACCCGGGCGGCCTATGCTGGCATCCAGCGCTATGCGGCGGTCTGGACCGGCGATAATTGCAGCTGGTGGGAGCATTTAGCCATGTCCCTCCCCCTCCATATGAATATCGGCCTTTCCGGCGTTCCGTTCGTCGGAGGAGATGTGGGCGGATTTAAAGAAGATTCTACCCCGGAACTCTTCGCCCGCTGGGTCCAGGTGGGTGCGTTTACCCCCTTCTTCCGGGCCCATTCCATGTATAACACCCGTCCGCACGAACCCTGGGCCTGGGGTCCCAGGGTAGAGGAGATCTGCCGCCGGTACATCAAACTCCGCTATGCCCTTTTACCCTACCTCTATAACGAGTTTTATCGCGCCAGTCAGACCGGTCTGCCCATCATGCGGCCGCTGGTCCTGGACTACCCCGAGGACGAACGGACGCACAATTTAAACGGGGAGTTTTTGTGGGGCGAGTCTTTTTTAGTCGCCCCCGTTACCCAGCCGGGGGTCGTCAAGCAATGCGTATACCTCCCGGAGGGGGTTTGGTTCGATTACTGGACCGACCGTCGGTACGAAGGAAAAAACGACTATCTCGTCGACGCGCCCCTTGAGATTTTACCTCTTTTCGTCAAGGCCGGGGCCATCATTCCCTCCGTGCCGGCCGTGAATTACGTGGGCGAAAAGCAACCGGAATTCCTGCAGCTGGATGTCTCCCCCGATGCCCACGGCACGGCCCGCTATACTTTCTATGAGGATGATGGTCTCACCCAGCGTTACCGGGAGGGGGAGTATAACCTCATCGATTTCTCTTGCCGGGCGAGCGGGGAAGGTCTTCTTTTCCGAATCGAACCCGTGGTGATGGGTTATTCCTCCGGCCGGAAATCTTACCGGCTTCGGTTCCACGGCCTGCCCTGGGCATGGGAGATCAACGGGATGGAGGTCCCCGCCGAATTCGGGTTCCGGGTGGACCGGGGGATCATCGAGATCGAGATCCCCGATGAGGGACAAGCGGTGAACATA
>JAAYXC010000175.1 GCA_012516115.1 Bacillota bacterium
ATATTCCCTTTATTTATCAATATAATTATTCTATTTTAGTTGATTCCGGCAGAATAATGTTTTCAAAAGCTATCTTTCACCCCCTAAACGCATAATCCCCGTATCGAGCCGGGGAAGAAGCTCATTCATAGCTGCATAGAGGAGGAAGTTCCTCAAAAAACCGTTCGAATGGTTCAAATCGCGAGTCGGGGGGGCGCCCAGACCTCATCGGCGATCCGGCCGTATTCCATGGCGTATTAGTCGAGGGCCCCGGCGAGAGCGGTGGTCACGTATTCCGCTCCCTCGTGGGTGGGTCTGGCGCCGCAAAGCGAGACCACCTCCCGCAGGATATGGGGATTATCCACGATCATGTACGGCCGGAGATGGTTCTCGTTAAACGGCATGCGTTTCTGATCCCGGTGAAGAAAGGCACGGCAGAACCTCCTTGCGACTCTTCTTCCGGATATTATCCACCGCGAAACGGACGAAGACACGGTTCGACATCGTCGTGGACGTTGCTATGGAGACTAGGAACGACCCCGGCCATGCAACCCAACCAAAGGCCCGCCGCCAGAAATCAGCCGCGTCCCTACAGCAGCTCAAAAAGGCCCGCCAGCGCAAGCGGGGGGCCTTCGGGTCTGACAAGATCGGAGGGCTTGTCCAAGGAAAACGGCACCGCGTGCGCGCCGGAAGCTTCCCTGCCCAGGCCATGGACATGGAAAGCGGCCCTCAAGGGCCGCCTTAAATATTCTCACCGAACGAGGATCCGTCCGCCGAATCAGGGGGACCTTCATGGGTCTCTGCCACCCGACCTCGGTTGACCACCTTCGCCACCGCCTCCCCCCGCCAGGGGCGGAAGCCCAGGGCGGCCAATTCCTCCGGGGCATAGAGGGGGTCCTCCACAAAGACCTGACAACCGGCGGCCTTGAGACGTTCCACCAGTTCCACCGCCCGGCTATAACCGAGGTCGCGCCACCCGGGTTTGAAGGTCAGGCCGCGCACCAGGACCCGCGGCGCCAAAGCCTCCCGGAAGAGCCCAGACCGATACTCCTCGTCTACGGCCATAGCATCGGCAATGAGCCGAGAACCGGTGACCTCATAGAGAAACTTTGCATCTTTGGGCAGGCATTCCCCGCCGATGCCGTAATCGACGGACATCAACCGCACGTTGCCCTTGGTCGCCACCAGCCGCCGGAGTTCCTCGAAATCGAGCCCGTTCTCGTGGCAGTGGAGGGCCAAAGCCTCGGCCATAGCGATCTCCAGATAGCGCAAAGTATTCTCCACGAGCTTGCAGAGCTCTACCAGGCGGATATCCCGGCAAGGGTGGACCGCCGGTACCAGCGGGCGATAGAACTCCACCCCGCGGGCGAGGCAGGCCGGGGTGATCCCCCCGATGACCCGCGGCTGGCCGAAGATGCTTTCTTCTTCGCCGAAAAGGATGCGGTGGGGGGCGTGGACGAGAAAACAATCGCGGCCGCTCGTCAACCCCCGCCGGGAGAACTGATCGGCCAGGCGGAGCATGGTTCCGGTCAC
>JAAYXC010000176.1 GCA_012516115.1 Bacillota bacterium
GGAGCGGCGAAGAGATTCAAGCTCACCGGTGGTGGTAAAATCAGGAAGAACAGTGCCTATCGTCGGCATATACTCGAGACCAAATCACCCAAGCGGAAGAGGGCCCTCCGCCACTTCGAAGTGGTGACCCCGGGTGATGCCAGGCGGATGAAGCGATTATTGGGTAATTATCTTTAGAGCTCGCATGGGTTCAACCCGATCGTTTCCCATAACGGGCAGTCGCTAAACGCAAAGGGTTAACGCCAAACTCGGGTCGGATATCTTTTTTATGTCTTGAAGGAGGTCTGGGAGATAAAATGCGGGTTAAAGGCGGCTTTGTCACCCGACGCCGACACAAAAAGATCCTTCGCCTGGCCAAAGGTTACCGTCGCTCGAAGAACAGGATTTTTCACGCGGCCAATCCCACGGTCCTGCGGGCGCTGGCCTATGCTTATCGGGACCGGCGGGCCAAAAAACGACAGTTCCGGCGTCTCTGGATCGCGAGGATCAATGCCGCGGCCAGGATGAACGGTCTTTCCTATAGCACCTTAATCGACGGGTTGAAAAAAGCGGGAGTGGAGATCAACCGCAAGATCCTGGCCGATTTGGCCGTCAGAGACCAAGCGGCCTTTGCCAAACTGGCCGATCTGGCCAAAGCAAGCCGTGGCGCCTGAAAGGCAGAGCCGGGAAAAGCCCGGCTTTTTTTTAACCTTTTCCTCGGCCGGGTAGAGGCCCGAGGGGGTTCTTTTGCGCCGGCTTCCAAAAATGATGATACCGGCCGGGGATAAAGCTTCACCCCGGTCCGCCCAACGAAATCCCGGTTTAAAAAAGGGTTTAACCTTCCCGGGGAGAAATTAAGACGAAAAAACGGAACGGGATAAAGATGCGTTTTCTGACGGCCGGGGAATCCCATGGCCCCGGATTGGTGGTCATCGTCGAGGGACTGCCCCGTGGGGTGGTGGTCTCCCAAGAGGCCATTGCCGTTGATCTGGCCAGGCGACAACAGGTTTATGGCCGGGGGCCGCGGGCCCAGAGCGAACCGGAGATCTTCGAGGTCCTGGGGGGCCTGCGCGGCGGCCGGACCACCGGAGCACCGGTGGCCGTCCTCCTTCGGCACCGGCGCTGGGAGCTCTGGCGTTCCATTCTCGACCCTTGGGAACCGGCGGTGGCCGAGAAGTTCGTCCCTACCTCGGACCTGGCCGGAGTAGAAGCGTTTCCCACCCGTCCGCGGCCCGGTCACGCCGATCTGGCCGCGGCGCAGAAATACGGTCTGGAGGACCTACGGGATGCCATCGAGCGGGCCAGCGCCCGCGAGACGGCGGCCCGGACCGTGGCCGGCGCCCTGGCCCGGGCCTTCCTCGGCCATCTGGGGATTAGAATAGGAAGTTTCGTGACCTCCATCGGCCCGGTGGCCATCGAAGAACTCCCTCCGCCGGCCGAGGCTTTGCGCACGGCCGAGGAATCGCCGGTTCGGGCGGCGGACCGCAGCCGCGAGGCCGAGATGATGGCGGCCATCGACGCGGCCAGGGCCGTCGGGGATACCCTGGGAGGGGTCTTCGTCGTCGTCGCCACGGGCGTGCCGGCCGGGCTGGGGAGTTATATGAGCTGGGACAAAAGGCTCGATGCCCGGCTCGCCGCGGCCTTGATGAGCATCCCGAGTGTCAAGGGGGTCGAGATCGGCGACGGCTTCGGCCTGGCCGGCTTACCCGGTTCCGCGGCCCACGACCCGATCCGGCGGGAAGGAGGGGTCATCCATCGTGGTCGTAACCGCGCCGGCGGGATCGAGGGCGGGCTCAGCAACGGCCAGCCCATCATCGTCCGTAACGCGGTAAAACCCGTGCCCACCCTCTACCGCCCTCTGCCCAGCATCGACCTTAAAACCGGGGAAGCCACGTCTGCAGCGGTGGAACGCTCCGACGTCTGCGTGGTGCCGGCGGCGGCGGTGGTCGGCGAGGCCATGGTGGCCTGGGTCCTGGCCGAGGCGGTGCTGGAGAAGTGCGGCGGCGATACCCTGCGGGAGGTGGAACGGGCCCTGGCCGCCTACAGGGCGGACTGGCCCTGGCCGGCCGATGGATAATCTTACCACCCAACTCGCCCTCATCGGTTTCATGGGGAGCGGCAAGACCACCGTGGGCCGCCTCCTCGCCGCCGAACTGGGTTATGATTTTGTCGACCTCGACGCGCTCATCGTGGCCCAAAGCGGTCTTTCCATTCCGGCCATCTTCGCCCGGGAAGGGGAAGAGGGCTTCCGGCGCCGGGAAAGAGAGGCCCTCCGTTCTGTGGCCGGTCGGCCGCGCCAGGTCCTGGCCACCGGGGGCGGCATCGTCCTCGATCCGGCGAACGTGGAACTTCTCCGGGCCACGGGCCTGGTGGTCTGGCTTTCCGCTTCGCTTGCGGCCGTCTTGTCCCGGGTGAAAGAGGGGAGGGGCCGTCCGCTCCTCGCCGGCAAGGATCCAGGGGCCGCCGCGGAACTCTTCGCCGCCCGGGAGGAACTCTACCGGCGGGCCGCCCATTTCATCGTCGATACCACCGGCGTTGCTCCGGACGAGGTGGCCCGGGAGATCGCCGTTTGGTTCAGACGGCGACAAAGGGAGGGTTGATCTTGGCCTCCACGGTCAACGTGGCTTTACCCGGTCATGAATACAACATCGAGATCGGGGCCGGGTTATTATCCCATCTCGGTTCCCTCGTGGCCCCGTTGGGCCTTGGTCGCCGCATCATGGTCGTTACCAATCCCACCGTAGCCCGGTGGTATCTGACCCCCGTGGTGGATAGCCTGATGGCGGCCGGGTTCGCGGTGCGTAAAGCCGAGGTCCCCGACGGTGAAGAATACAAGTCCCTGGCCCAGGCCGAAGTCCTTTATCACGAGGCGGTGACGGCCGGGCTCGACCGCTCCGATGCCATCCTGGCCTTAGGCGGGGGGGTCATCGGGGATCTGGCCGGGTTTGTGGCGGCCACCTATCTCCGGGGGATCGCCTTGTTACAGGTACCCACCACCCTCCTGGCCCAGATCGATAGCAGCATCGGCGGGAAAGTGGCGGTGAACCTTCCGGCGGGGAAGAACCTGGTGGGAGCCTTCCACCAGCCGCGGCTGGTGGTGACCGACCCGACCACCCTCCGCACCCTCCCGGAACGGGAACTCCGTGCCGGTCTGGTGGAGATGCTCAAACACGGAGTGCTGGCGGCCGATTATTTCCACTGGTATGAAAGGCATCTTCCGGCCCTTCTGGCCTGCGATGAAGAGACGCTCACCGAAGGGATCGCCGGTTCTTGCCGGATCAAGGCCGCGGTGGTCCTGACGGATGAGAGGGAACGCGGTGGACCGCGAACCCTTTTGAACCTCGGTCATACCCTGGGCCACGCCCTGGAGAACGTGGCCGGGTACGGCGTCTGGCGCCACGGCGAAGCGGTGGGTCTCGGCCTCATCGTGGCCGGAAGGCTCTCGCGTCGCCTGGGTTTCCTGGACGCGGAGGAATTAGAAAGGCTTGAGAAAACGGTGGCGGCCACCCTCGGGCCTCACCTACCCCGTCTTCGCCGGGAGCAGATAGACCCATTGCTGGCCGCCCTTTTCCGCGATAAAAAGACCCTGGCCGGCCGTCTCCGGTTCGTTCTCCTTGGCGGGATAGGCCAAGCCTTCGTCGCCGAGGGGATCGAACCTTCCCTCGTCCGCGCGGAACTGGAAGGACTTCTGGAAACGGAGGTCACCCCATGAAAAAGATCCTCGTCTTAAACGGACCCAATCTGAATCTACTGGGCCGGCGCGAACCGGAGATCTACGGCCGGACCACCCTGGGTGAGATCGAGGCGGCTTTGACCGCATTGGCGCGGGAACTCGGCGTGGAGGTCCGGTTCTTCCAGGCCAACGGGGAGGCCGAGCTTTTGGCGGCCCTCCATGAGGCTATGGACTGGGCCGACGGGGTCTTGCTCAACCCGGCCGCCTATACCCATTATAGCCTCGCCCTCCGCGACGCCCTGGCCGCCCTAACCATACCGGTGGTGGAGGTCCATCTCACCAACATCTTCGCCCGGGAAGGCTTCCGGGCCCGATCGGTGACCGCGTCGGTGGCGCGCGGGTTTGTGGCCGGCTTCGGGCCCCAGAGCTATCTCCTGGGCCTGCGCGGATTGGTGGCGCTTTTAGGTTAATTGTAGGTGAAGGAGAGAGACTCTTTGTTCGCGATTACCGATGTCCGCCTCAAGACCGTCACCGGTCCGGAGATCCCGCGCGGGGTGGTCTTGGTCGAAGGCGGGAAGATCGTGGCCGTGGCCGAGCACCTTGCCGTGCCCAGCGAGGCCCAGGTGATCCCCGGACATGGTCGGCTACTTACCCCCGGACTCATCGAAGCCCATTGTCACCTCGGCATCGGGGAGGAGGGCATCGGGTTCGAGGGAGAAGACTACAACGAGACGACCGACCCGGTCACCCCGCACCTCCGGGTGATCGACGGGATCAACCCCGAGGAGATGGGGATGCGGGACGCGGCCCAAAACGGAGTGACCACCGTCTGCATCGCCCCCGGGAGCGCCAACGTCCTCGGCGGCCAGGTGGCGGTGGTCAAGACCTACGGCCGCATCGTCGACCGCATGGTCTTGCGTTTTCCGGCCGGTATCAAAGCGGCCTTCGGCGAGAACCCCAAACGGGTCTACCACGCCCAGAAGAAGATGCCCACCACCCGCATGACCACGGCCGCCCTCCTGCGGGAGGCCCTGGTCAAGGCGGCGAATTACCGGCGCCGCCTGGAGGAGGGCGGGGAAGACCCGGCGAAGCTCCCCGAACGGGACCTGCGCAGCGAAGCCCTTTTGCCGCTCTTGCGCCGCGAGATCCCCCTGCGCGCCCATGCCCACCGGGCCGACGACATCCTTACCGCCGTGCGCATCGCGGAGGAGTTCGATTTGAAGCTCGTCATCGAGCACTGCACCGAAGGTCATAAGATCGCCGCGCTCTTGGCGGAAAAAGGGATACCGGCGGTGGTCGGTCCCGTTCTTTCCGCCCGGGTCAAATATGAGTTGCGCGAGAAGACCTTCGCCACCGCCGGGGTCCTGGTCGCCGCCGGAGTCCGGGTGGCCATCACCACCGATGCGCCGGTGGTGCCCATCGAACACCTACCGCTCTGCGCCGGGCTGGCCGTCCGGGCCGGGCTCCCGGAGGAGGAGGCCTGGCGGGCCATGACCATTAACCCGGCCACCATCCTGGGGGTGGCGGATAGGGTGGGGTCCATCGAACCGGGAAAGGACGCGGACCTGGTCCTCTGGGACGGTGACCCCTTCGACAGCCGCACTGCGCCGGAGATGGTATGGATCGACGGGGAATTGGTCAAAGATAGGCACGATCACCGGGGAGCTCAAGGCCAGCCTTTCTTCGATTAACCGCTCCACTTTGGCCCGGCGAATCAGACTCCTACGACAAGGGAATCACCGCTCTTGTTCGGTCCCGTCCCGACGGCGTGATCTTCGCCGGCCTTCCGGGGCGGATAAGAGACTGGCGTCGAGACTCCCGGCGGGATGGGGAGACGATCGGAGCTAGATACGCTACGGCTCAAGAAGTCGGAGCTTTGGCCGGCACATCGCCCACGCCTTATCAATCCGGCAAGTCCAGTCGTCCTTGAGATAGAGGGTTTCCTTGGCCGATATCGTCACCGCCTATGGCCGCCGCGTCGCCTTCCTCGGCCGCGGCCAAAAGATCGTCTTTGCCATGCGCAAGGTGGTGGTGGTGGGAGACCACCTCAACCACCTTTCCAGCGCCTCAAGGAAACCGACACCCTCACGCCGGAGACCGAAATCGTTTAATAAACCACTTTGTTTAAGCTATACTCCACGATCCCCTCGGCGCCGGCCCGTTTGAGGGCGGGGATGATGTCGCGCACCGTCCGCTCGTCGATGACCGTCTCCAGAGCCACCCATTCCGGGTCCGAGAGGGGACTCACCGTGGGCCGGCGGAGGGCGGTCAGGATGGCCAGGACGTCCGGAACCTTGGCCCGTGGCACGTTCATCTTCAGCCCCACCTTTTCTTCGGCCGCCAAGGCGCCCACGAGAAGGAGGGCGATATTTTCCAATTTTTGTCGCTTCCAGGGATCGGCCCAGGCCATGGGGTTGGCCAGCAGGTGATTTTTTACCTCCAGAACCGTCTCGATGACGCGCAGGTTATTGGCCCGTAAGGAGCTGCCGGTCTCGGTGATCTCCACGATGGCGTCGGCCAGGACCGGTGGCTTGACCTCGGTGGCCCCCCAGGAGAACTGGACTTCCACCCGGATGCCCCGTGCCTGGAAGTAGTGGCGCGTCATGTTCACCAGCTCGGTGGCGATGCGTTTCCCCTCCAGGTCTTCCGGTCGCTGGAAGGGAGAATCGTTGGGCACGGCCAGGACCCACCGGCAGGGGTTCAGAGTCTGCTTGGAATAGATCAGGTCGGCCACCTTGACCAGGTCGGCGCCGCTGTCGAGGAGCCAGTCGTTGCCGGTGATCCCGGCATCGCGGCCCCCTTCTTCGATATAGCGGGGCACTTCCTGGGCCCGGATGAGCATCGCCTCGATCTCGGGGTCGTCGATGCGCGGATAGTAAGACCGCTCCGAGACGGTCACCTCGTAGCCGGCTTTTTTAAAGAGGCGGATGGTCTGTTCCTGGAGGCTGCCTTTGGGCAAGGCCAGGCGCAAGCGGTTCATAAGTTCATTCCTCCCCCGTTTCTTTAGCGATCTTTTTTAACCGTAGCAAAGCCGGTCTCCTTCCTCTCTTCTGCCTCAAGAAGCTCGGCCAGGCGTTCCGGCCGGGGATCGAGGATCAAAGTCTGGAAGCGCTCGTAGTGAACC
>JAAYXC010000177.1 GCA_012516115.1 Bacillota bacterium
CCTATAAGCAGGCGCTCGTCACCGCCAAGACGATCGAGGGCGAGGACAAGTTGGCCGCCTTGCGCCTTCGGGACGCCGAACGGAGCCTGGATGAACTCCGCGCCGATCTGGCCCGGACCGTGGTCCGGGCGCCGCGGGACGGGATCGTCCTCTCTTGTCCGGTTAAAGAAGGAATGAACGTCCTGGCCGGGACCGAACTCTGCACCATCGGCACCACCGATCGGTTGGTGGTGGAGCTCCCGGTGGACCAAGTCGACATCGTTCGGGTGAAGAAGGGCCAGAAGGCCACCATCACCCATGAGGGCCTACCGGGGGTGAAGATCCCCGGTGAAGTCTGCGCCGTTCCTCCGCAGGCGGTGGAATTAGGCGGCGAGAGAGTTTTTCCGGTCCAGATCGTTTTAGACAACCGGGAGGGTTTTTTGCGTCCCGGTATGACCGTGGACGCGGAGATCGTCACCGCCCACCTTAAAGGGGTTTTAACCGTGCCTTTATTGGCCGTCTTGGAAGAAGAGGATAAAAACGGGGAAGTCCAGCGATTCGTTTTCCGGGTCGAGCAAGGGAAGGCGGTCAAGACTAAGGTCGTGGTGGGATTGACAAGCGAGAACGAAGCCGAGATCAAAGAAGGCCTGGTCGAAGGCGATCTCTATGTGGCCGGAGACTACGAGACCATCCTCCACCTTAAGGACGGAACCGGAGTGAAAGAGAAGAAAAAGGCGGCCGGCGGGGCCGACGGTAAATAGGCGGGGTGGCACGATGCGGCTCGGCGCCTACCTCGGTATGGCCTGGGTAAACCTCATCGGGAACAAACTCCGCGCCTCCCTTAGCCTGCTCGGCATCGCGGTGGGGATCGGGGCCATGCTGGCCTTGATCGGCCTGGGATTGGGTTTTAAGACGGCCGTTCTTAAGGAGTTCGAAGAAACCGGAACGAATGCCGTAATGGTCTTCCCGGATCTTCTCGGGGAAAGCGGGAAGAGACCGGAGCCTTTGACGGAAGAAGACCGCCGGGCCATCGAGGAAGTCTGTGGGGCGGAAATCCGCGGAGTGGTACCGTTCGTCTTTTTCGGCCAGGCCAAGACTACCCGGGGAGGCAAGGCCACGGCTCCCCAAACCATCGGGACGAACGAGGATTTTCCGCTGATCCAAAAATTAAAGGTACGCCACGGCCGGTTTATCTCCGCCGCGGACGTGGCCGTGGGAAGGCGGGTGGCCGTCCTGGACTGGCGCACGGCGGAAAAACTCTTCGGTAAATTGACCCCGGTGGGGAAGACGATCTGGCTTTCCGGACGGCCATTCCAGGTAATCGGCGCGCTGGCCAAGACCGATACCGATTTCAGTTTGACTCCGGGCGGAGGGGGTAATACCGTTTATCTTCCGGTGACCACCCTCCAGCGCATGATCGATTTCCACGACTACCATGGTTTTTATATCCCGGTCGTCGATCCGGCCCGGACCGGAGAGGTGATGAAGAAGACCGAGGCTTTGCTGGCGCGGCGCCATGGCCCCAAGCATGGTTTTCAGATCTACAGTACCCAACAGTTCTTGACGGTCCTTCTTACGGCCATGAGCGTCCTTACCGTTCTTCTCGGCGCCATCAGCGGGATCGCCCTCGTGGTGGGCGGGATAGGGATTATGAACATCATGCTCGTCACGGTGACGGAGCGGATCAAAGAGATCGGGCTCCGGAAGGCGGTGGGCGCCACGGAACAGGACATCCTCCGGCAGTTTCTCCTCGAAGCGGTCTTCCTCTGCCTGCTGGGCGGGATATTGGGCATCGGCCTGGGATACCTCGGCGCCTACCTCCTCGGCCGGTTCACGCCGATGAAGCCGGTGATTACTCCGGCCGTGGCCGGAATGGGGCTCGGTTTTGCTTCGACCGTAGGGCTCTTCTTCGGGGTCTTTCCGGCCTGGAAGGCCGCACGGCTCGATCCCATCGCGGCATTACACCATGAGTGAGGGAGAAAGGATGGACTTGCGGGAGACCGTGCGCATAGCCTGGCAGGAGCTTATGGCCAACAAGCTCCGTTCTTTCCTTACCCTGCTCGGCATCATCGTGGGGGTGGGCGCGGTCATCGGCCTTTTGGCGGTGGGGAACGGCGCGGTGGCCATGCTCTCCGGCCAGTTTCAGGCCGTCGGGACGAATATGGTCTTTATCCAATGGAACTGGCAAGAAGAGGACGAGGTCTGGAAGAATCTAGGAGAAAAAGATTTGGTGGCCATCGAGAAGAGGGCCGACCTGGTTACCAACGTCACCCCCTACGACCAAGGCTACGGACCGGTACGCGCCGGCCGGGAGACCCTTTTCGTTAACATTTCCGGGGTGGGAGAAGATTTCCCACAGGTCCAAGGGCTTAAGCTTGCGCGCGGCCGTTTTTTCAACGCCTTCGAGGCGCGGACCGGGAAGAAGGTTTGCGTATTAGGCTGGGATCTTCACCAGAAACTCTTCGGAAAATCCGACGGAATAGGGAAGTCCATCCGGGTAGGGGCGGAGAAATTTACGGTCCTCGGGGTAATGGAGAAGAAAGACGAGCGTTCCTTGGTGCAGACCGGGATCACGGATAACATGCGGCTTTACCTGCCCATCCGGACCTTAAAGCGGGGCGCGGCCCAGAAAGGTTACCCGCTGATCATGGCGAACCCGGTAGAGGTCCGCCTGACCAAGGCGGCGGTCGGCCAGCTTAAGTGGATC
>JAAYXC010000178.1 GCA_012516115.1 Bacillota bacterium
GTTACGATGGCTGGACTTTGGACTTGCAATCGGTGGCTTTTTCTGCTAAAAAAGAATTGGATGGGCTTCTTTCCTGGATTCGCCGGGGTCAAAGAGGGGGAGCCTGGTCGTGGAAAGAAGAACGGTTGCATTTGCAGGCGAGGATGTCGGAGGCAGGCGCCCATGTCCGTCGGCCGGAGAGACTCGCCGTGGCCGTGGCGGAAGCATGGGAACAGTGGCGTCGCCTGGCGACCGAGGGCCCGGCCGGTGAAGGCCCGCAGGACCTGGCGGCGGCGTTGACCACCCGGCAACTTTGTTTTGCCCATGCCGTGTATCTTGAAGCGCTTGCTTTTGCCGTCAAAAGCGGGGTGGGAAGCAGAGGATCGGCCATCGTGGTCGACGGTCGCGGGTTACCGGTTCATCCGTTATTGGGCGATGAATGGCGCCTCGCCCCGGAAGATCCGTCTTTTCGGGAGAAAGTCCTGACGACCGAGGCCACGCCGGACGGCTGCGTAAGGAATGAATGGGTGGCGCGGAGGCCCATCCCCCAGAGCGAAGGGTGGTTCGAGACGGCCTGGGCAGCTTATCGGAAGGGGGAGATCTACGATTAATAACAACATACCGAGGAGGGTGAAGAGATGGAGGAGATTCTGAACCAGATCGGAGTCTTCGGGATCGTGCCGGTGGTGAGGCTCGATCGGCCGGAGAACGCCGTGCCCCTGGGTCGGGCTCTGCTCGCCGGCGGGCTGCCGTGCGCGGAGATCACTTTTCGGACCGAGGCGGCGGAGGAGTCCATTCGCCGTATTACGGCGGAACTTCCGGAGATGCTCATCGGCGCCGGAACGGTTCTCACCGTAGAACAGGCCAAACGGGCCGTGGCCGCCGGGGCCAGGTTCATCGTCACCCCGGGTTTCAACCCGCCGGTGGTTCAGTACTGTATAGAAAACAATATCCCCATTACCCCCGGCGTGAGCAATCCTTCCGATATCGATATGGCCCTCGGGTTCGGGCTCAAGGTCCTCAAGTTCTTCCCGGCCGAGGTCCTGGGCGGGCTTGATGCCGTCAAGGCCATTAGCGCCGCCTACGGCATGGTGAAGTTCATCCCCACCGGGGGCGTGAATACGGCCAACCTAAATGAGTATTTATCCTTCCCCAAGGTCCATGCCGTGGGTGGAAGCTGGATGGTGAAACCCGATCTCATCGTGGCGGGCAACTTCGAGGAGATCACCAGGCTCACCCGTGAAGCGGTCCAGACCATGCTCGGTTTTACCCTGGCCCACGTGGGCATCAACACTGCCGACGCCGATGAGGCCCTTAAGGTAGCCAAAAGGCTCTGCGCCCTTTTCAACTTTCCCTTAAAAGAAGGCAATAGTTCGAACTTCGCCGGGACGGCCTTCGAGGTCATGAAAGGACCAGGTCCGGGAACCAAAGGGCACATCGCCATCCAGACCAACTACATCCACCGGGCTATCGCTTATCTGGAACGAAACGGTATTCCGGTGGACATGAGTACCGCCAGGGAGGCCAACGGTGTTCTGATCGCCGTCTACCTAAAGGAAGAGGTGGCCGGCTTCGCCCTGCACCTCCTGCAGAAAAGGTAAGGTCGCCTTTCGGGACTCGGGCTGGAAGAGCGGGGGCAAGGTCAAAAAAGCCGCGCCCCCGTTTTGTATGAGGAAGACCCTTTTCGGCCCGGCCTTCGGCCCGTAAGGATTCCGGCCCGCGGCCGGGAACACCGTTCGTTCGTATAATATCCTAGGTTCGCCGGACGATCCTCTTTCGGCCTACCGAGGTCAAAAACGACCCCGGGCTTTGCGGGGAAGTTGGATTTACGCCAATACACTACGTAAGGTCGGGGACGGGATCGGACGCGCGGACGAAAACGGATAACGGGGGTGCGAACAATTGGATAGGGGTGGAATCTTAGGCGGGCTCTTCGAAGGGAATTGCCTCTGCATTATCCTTATCATTCTCTTCCTTTGCCTCTGCTGCTTCCGCTAAACCAGCATTTCTGTAGATCTAAAAAAGCCCCGTTTCTCGAACGGGGCTTTTCGTTTAGCCGATCCTTACCCGGTGGAAGCCTTTCTTGCCTTTCCGGAGGATCACCCCTTCGCCCTGGAGCTTCTCCGGGGGGAGGACGGCGGTGATGCTCTCTACTTTTTCACCGCCCACGGCCACGCCGCCCTGATCGATCAGGCGCCGTGCCTCGCTTCGGGTGGGGGCGAGGCCCGTGCGGACGAGAAGATCCAAGATGGAGATGGCCTCCCCCACTTCCTCCGGGCGAAGGACGGAGGTGGGGACCCCTTCTCCATCGCCGGCCCCTTCGAAGAGCGCTTCCGCCGCGGCCTGGGCTCGGGCCGCGGCCTCCTCGCCGTGGGCGAGCTTGGTCACCTCAAAGGCCAGGACCTTCTTGGCCTCGTTGATGGCCCGATCCCGTAACGAACCGAGCCGGCGGACCTCCTCCATGGGGAGGAAGGTGTAGAGGGCGAGGAAGCGCATGACGTCGGCATCCTCGGTGTTCCGCCAGTACTGGTAGAACTCATAAGGCGAGGTCTTGGCCGGGTCGAGCCAGACGGCTCCCGCCTCGGTCTTGCCCATCTTCCGGCCGGAACTGGTGGTAAGGAGGGGGAAGGTTAGTCCGAAGGCCTCGGCCCCCTCCACCCGGCGGATGAGGTCCGCGCCGGCGAGGATGTTGGACCATTGATCGTCGCCGCCCATCTGGAGACGGCAGCCGTAGCGGCGGTGGAGGACGAGGAAATCGTAGGCCTGCAAAAGCATGTAGTTGAACTCGATGAAGGAAAGTCCCCGCTCCATCCTGGTGCGGAAACATTCGGCCTCGAGCATGCGGTTGACCGAGAAGTGCACCCCGATCTCCCGCAGAAAACCGATGTAGTTCAAGGGAAGGAGCCACTCGCTGTTGTCGAGAAGAAGCCCACGTTCGCCG
This sequence comes from Bacillota bacterium, assembly GCA_012516115.1. Classification (GTDB taxonomy): domain Bacteria; phylum Bacillota; class UBA4882; order JAAYXC01; family JAAYXC01; genus JAAYXC01. The sequence continues at coordinate 2,921 of JAAYXC010000178.1, forward strand.
TCGAGGGCGAGGTAGCGGCCGATCTGCTCCTTGAAGCGCTCGGCGTTGGCGGCGATGGCCTCCCGGGTGAGCATCCTGCGCATCTCCGTCCTGCCGGTGGGGTCGCCGATCATGGCCGTCCCGGCTCCCAGTAGGGCGATGGCCCGGTGGCCGGCCCGCTGGAGATGGGCCATGGCCATAAGCGGCAGGACGTGCCCCACGTGGAGGCTGTCGGCGGTGGGGTCGAAGCCGATGTAGAAGGTGACCTGTTCCTTTTCGAGGAGTTCTCGGAGGGCCTCCTCGTGCGTCACCTGGCGGACGAAACCACGTTCTAGCAGGACGTCGTAGACGGATGGCATGGTCGTTCCTCCTTAAACTTTAAATAACCAAAATGAGGGAAAAGGCAAGAGGCGTAAGGCAAAAGTATTAAGATAAAACCCAGAGAAAAGGCAAAAGGCACAAAGGGAAAAGGCGATAGTACGACTATAGGGCGTGAACGTAAAAAAGCACCCCCGCATAAGGACGGGGGTGCCCGTGGTACCACCTTACTTCGCGCCCATGGACGGACGCCTCTTCCCCGTTTTAACGGGCGGAACCCGGCCCGGCCTACTTCTTCTTTCGACCGGACGGCTCCCCGAGGGTAGTTCGCCCGCGGCGCCCGCCGCCTCGCACCGACCGACGGCTCTCTTGTTAGGGGCCCAACCCCGGACTACTGCGGGCCGGCGTCCATTCCGGCCTCACTCGGTTCCTCGCCTTTGTCCCGATGATACCACAGGTCTGAGGCGGCGCGCAAGGCAGGAATCGCCGAACCTCGGGAGAAAGATACCAAAGAGATCGTTTGGCGCGTCGTATCGTGGATGCCATGGTAATCCTGGGCTTGGTCTACATCTCCTTTGTCCTGACCCTGACCGTCTGGATCGCCGCCCGCCGGAGGGGGGAGGCGGTTACCCTTCTGCCCGCGCGCGGCGGTTGTAAGGCGAGTTTCTGGGAGGAGATGGGCCTCGTCGCCGCCTGTTTGCTGGCCTTTTATCTCCTTGCCCGGATGGCCTGGCTACCACTCGCGACCCGGGTACCGTCGCGCCTTACCCCCGTCCTCCTTGGAGTCGGTTTGTTTCTTTTCTTGGCCGGTACGGGCTTATCCTATGGGCGCGAAAAACGCTCGGTCGGATGTGGGGCATAAGCACGAGCAGAGAGGGGAAGTTACTCCCGGATATCGGCTTTTACGACCGGCCCCTACGGCTTCATTCGCCATCCTATGTATTTCGGTTGGTGGACGGCGTTATTTGGCCTTATCATCATTTACCGGACTTGGCTCGTGGTGGTCTTTCTCTCCTCCCTCTTCGTCTTCTCTCGTCGTGCCAGGCTGGAGGAGAAGATCTTGGCCGAGCGCTTTGGTGAAAAGTGGCACGCCTATGTAAGGCGGACGAAGTCCTTAGTTCCTTTCCTTTATTGATGGTCCCTGTGAGCGAGGTTTTTGCGCTTGGGCAGGAAAAGAAAGTATACAGTCTAGGAAATGAGATGCTTTGAATGCGGCCGACAGTCCCCTTTGATCGCCGAGACCTCGGCGTTTGCGCGGACTGCATCAGGGAACGCTTCGCCCGCGTGCGTCAAAGACTTGCGGCGGCTCACCGGGTCGCGCGGGAGGAGTTCGGCCTCCCGCCTTCCCCTCCCCCGGATGGCTATACATTACCCACATCTAGGTCGAAGAGAAGGGGCTGAAGGGTTTTTAGGACTTCCAGGGCATCATAGAGTCTTCGCAGACCACGCCAGAGCACCTTCACTCCAGGATCGCCATCGCCTTTCCGGCCGAGAAAGCCTCCGAGCCTGGCCAACATGAAAACCGCTTGCTTGAGCGTAGGGGGCTTTTTGGGCGGTTTGCCAGTATTGTTAACCAGACAGTAAAGCGTCTGCCAGACCTTCTCTTCAAAGACA